>JAAZOP010000465.1 GCA_012797735.1 Myxococcales bacterium | reverse complement strand
GAGCGCGCGCCCGCCGAGAGCGCCGGGGGCGCGCTGGACAACCTCGTCACCCAGTTCAGCAACGCGTTCGACTGTTTCCGCGAGCTGGCGCAGAACAGCATCGATGCCGGCAGTCCGGTCGTCGAGGTCTGGACGGAGTTCCAGGCGACCCGGGGCCTGGTCGGCGTGGCGTGCCTGCATGTCGATGACGACGGCGACGGGATGGACGAGCGGATCATCGATCACGAGTTGACGAAGCTGTTCGCCTCGTCGAAGGAAGGGGACCTGACCAAGATCGGCAAGTTCGGCATCGGGTTCGTCTCGGTGTTCGCGCTGAAGCCCTCGGCGGTGCTGGTGCACACGGGCCGGGGGGGCGAGTACTGGGAGGTGTTGTTCCACGAGGACCGGTCGTTCACGAAGACGCGGCTCGCCGAGCCGGTGGAGGGGACGCGGGTGACGTTGTTCGTCGAGGCGGACGACCAGCGCTACCGGGAGCTGGTGGCCGGGATCCGCGGGGCGCTGCGGAAGTGGTGCTGCCACGCCGAGGCGCGCGTGACGTTCGAGGACCGCTCGCCGCTTCCGGGGCGGGCGCCGGCGGTCGAGGTGATCAACGAGCCGTTCACGGTCGAGGGGGCGTGCGTGACGCGGGCCGAGGCGCCCGGGACGGAGATCGTGCTGGCGTACGCGAACCGGCCGCACTACGCGTTTTTCAACCGCGGCCTGGCCCTCGCCTCGACCGACGTGGCCGCCCAGGTGCTCGACGAGCGGCGGGCGCGGCGGTACCGGCGCATCTCCTTCAAGATCAGCTCGCGCTACATCGAGCACACGCTGAGCCGCGAGTCGGTGATGCGGGACGAGAACTACGATCGGGTGATGGCGCTGCTCGACGCGGCCGCCGGCGGCCCGTTGCTCGACCGGCTGGTTGCGGAGCTCGAGGCGTTGGCCGGTCGCCCGCCGGAGCGTCCGTGGACCGAGGAGGACCTGGCGCGGTACGGGGAGCGTATCGGCTGGCTGCTCGCCGAGCCGACCGCCTCGCTCGACCGGATCCGCAAGCGCCGGATCCTGCGGACGGTGGAGGGCGCCGCGCTCTCGCTGGCCGAGGCCTGGGAGGTTTTCGGGCGCGACGGCCGGGTGCTGGTCGCGTCGCAGGCGACGCCGCTCACCGCGCTGCTGGCCGGGGACGGCGTTCCGGTCTTCCTGGCGGGGCTCGGCGAGGGTCGCGCCGAGACGCTGGCGGACGACGCGGAGGCGGGGCACCCGACGCGCGGCGTCCCCGCGCTGCTCGGCGCCTGGCTCCGGCTCAACCGCAGCCGGCGCTTCGCCGCCCGGGCCAAGGACGTGGTGAAGACGGTGCTGCCGGCGGAGTGGACGGGCGGGCTGCGTCCCGAGGCGCCGCCGGAGATTGCGGACCCCGAACGGGTCTACGTCGCGGTGGCGCTCGACGAGCGGGTGCCCGCGGAGATCGAGGCCTTGCTGGCGCGCGCGTCGAGCCTGCTGCGGGCGGCCCGGGCCGGGTATCGCCGGCTGCACAGTTTCGTCCCGGCCGCGCCGACGCTGGCGGACCCGCTGTTCGTCACGGGGCGCACGCTGGGGCCGCGCATGGCGCGCCCGCCCCGGGACGTGCCGGACCGCCGCCGGCGGCTCGAGGCGGCGGTGAACCGCGTCCATCCGCACTTCGTGCGGCTGGCGCGGCTGCACGAGCGCCTGCCGGCGCTGGCGGGCTACTGCCTGGCCCGCAGCCTGCTGCTCGCGGACCGGCGGCTCGACGTCCAGAAGGGCGACCTTTTGGGCGAGGCGTTGCGGGAGGCGGGGGCATGAGCGGCGTGGAGGAGGTGATTGCGCGGAGCCGCCAGCCCGGCACGTTCGTCGAGCGGCGGACGTTCAGCGTGGCGCGGGACCGTGCGATCGCCAAGCTCCGCAAGTTCGCGCTCGCCAGCCCGCACGACTACATCCTCGAGCTGATCCAGGCGGCGGTGGCCAACGGCGCGCACTACATCGATCTGGATCTCCGGGGCTCGCGCATGGGCCTGACCTACGTGGGCGGAGGGTTCGCGCCGGACGAGTTGGGACGGCTGTTCGACTTCCTGTTCGCCTCCAAGGAGGACCTGGAGACGGCCGACGTCCGGCAGCTGGCGCTCGGGCTGAACGCCCTGTTCCAGTTCGAGCCGGACGAGATCGTCCTGGAGTCGGGGGACGGGACGGCGAAGGGCACGACCCGCGTGCGGGTCGCGGGCGCCGACACGGTCGAGGTCGGCCGGCCGGAGGCGCCGCTGCGCGGCACGTACGTCGTCGCCCGGGGGCTGTCCGGCGGGCTGCCCGGCAGCGACGCCCCGCGGCGCGGCGAGCTCGAGGCGATCGAGAACCGGTGTCTGACCGCGCCCGTGCCGATCGTCGTGAACTCCGAGCCGCTGTTCGGCTACGCCAGGTCCCGGACGCCGAAGCTGTACGGATTCCAGCGCTGGGTTCCGTTCGACGAGGGGGACCTGTACGGGGCGGTGGGGCTCGGCTCGACGGCGGACGACCGGGTGTTCCATCTGCTCACCTGGGGCGTGCTGATCGAGTCGGTGCGCGCCGAGCCGTTCCCGGGGTTGAGGCTCGGGGGGATTGTCTGTTTCGACCGCCTGCACAAGACGGTCGACCACGCGGCGATCGTGCGCGACGAGCGACTGGACGAGATGTTCGCGCGGCTCCGGCCGTACGCGCAGATGCTGGCCGAAGGGCGCGCCGCGGCGACGTACGACCTGCGGTTGCCCGGCGGCCCGCCGCTCGGCCCCGCCCAGCTGCGCGAGATCGCCCGCCGGGCGCGGACGATCGTGGTCGTTCCGGCTTCCGCGTGTCGTGTCGATCGGACGCTCGACCGGGCCCGCCGGATCGGCGAGGCGCTCGACGCCCCGGTGCTGCTGGCCGGGCCGAACGACGCCGACGCCGTGCGGCTCGTGGCGGGGCCCGGCGTGCGTCTGGTCGAACCGTGCGTCACGGACGACACCGACCTGACGTTCTACCGGCAGCCGCCGTCCGAGCCGCCGGCGCCCCCGTGGCTCGTCGCCCCGCAGCGCGGCGAGGCGATCGGCGCGGAACGGCTGGCCGACGTGCTCCAGGGCGACGGGGTCCTTCCGCCGGCGCAGCCCGCGGGGGCCGACGCGCGCGACCACTTCCTCCGGGAGCTGGGCCGCGGTTCCGAGGTGCGCGCGACGTTGTTCGTGCCGGAGCGGCCGCCGCATCCGGGCGGGCTGGCCGTCGAGCTGGTATCGGCCGACCGACGGGTGGCGGTGTTGCCGGTGGAGAGCCGGTTCACGGGAGGCCTGCTGCGCGTCGAGGTGGAGGGTGCGTCGCCGAGCGCGCTCTTGCGGGTCTGGCCGGGGACCACCGACACCACGCT
The DNA here is from genome assembly GCA_012797735.1 of Myxococcales bacterium. GTDB lineage: Bacteria > Myxococcota_A > Polyangia > DRWM01 > JAAZOP01 > JAAZOP01. Next base: position 2,028 of record JAAZOP010000465.1, on the reverse strand, counting down.
CGGGGCGCTGGTCGCCTACGCGGTGGTGCGGCTGTCGACGCCGGCGCTGGAGGAGGCCGAGCGGCGGGTGGTCGCCGGCCTCGAGCGGTCCTCGACCGTCGCGGGGAGCACCGCCTCCCGCGCCGCGCTCGGGGCGCTGGCGCGCGCCGGGATGCTGCGCCTGCGCACCGGCGCGGACGGTCTCGTCGCACCGCGCTTCTCGCTGCTCGACCCGCAACTTCCCGCCGCGCTGCTCGACCTGCCGCTCGTCCGGACCCTCGACGGGCGCGAGTGCAGCGCCCGCGACCTGGAAGGCATCCTCGAGGCGACGGGAGGCGTCCTGTACGGCGTCGTCCCCGAGGTTCCGGCCGATCTGGCGGGACTGGACCGCTCGCGCATCCTCGACCTCGACGCGCAGCAGGAGCGCCTGCTGATCGCGCTGGTCGGGGAGGCGAGCTACGTGCGGGTCGATGCCCGCGACGTGCTGGCCGAGTCGGCCGGGCTGCGGGTCCGCGACTTCGCGCTCGGCCTGCGCGCCTGGCCCGACTTCCCGCTGCTCGTGGAGGGTGCGGACCCGGCGACGCTGCCGCCCGCGACGCGACGGCTGGCGGAGCACGCGCTCGTGCGCCAGCTCCGGCAGCTCTTCGCGGCGGGGCCGACCGAGGAGTTGCGCCGCCAGGCGGCGCGGCATCTTCTCTGGTACCTGCGACGGCGGCGACCGGCCGGGACTCCGGACGGCGGCGTCGTCGAGATCGACCGCCTGCCGCTGTTTCTCGACGTCGATGGCGTGCCCCGGTCGCTCGAGGACCTGCGCGAGTGGCTGGCCGGTCCCGGCGTGCCGATGCACGACGGCTGGGCGACCGACCCGGCGGACCTCGGCCCGCTGACCGACGCCGTCGGCCGGCCGCTGGCGCCGGGCGGGGCTCCACGGCCGCCGTTCCAGGGCCTGGCGATGAACCCGTTCGCCCGCCACGTCCTGTCGCTGCTCGGTCGCGTGAAGCCCGTCCTGGACTTCGACCTCACCGACGCCGAGGCGCGGGCGGACGAGCGCCCGCCGGAGGCGGCGTACGCCGTGCGCGTCGACGTCGAGGCGGAGTTCGCGACGGGCACGCTGGGGTTGCCCGTCGTGGAGGTCGCCGAGCCGGCCGTGGCGGTGGTCGATGAGCGGCGGCGGGTGCTCGGGGTCCTGCGGGAGGCCGTCCGCGAGGACGGCGTGGTCGGCGTCTTGCGCCTGACCGCCGGCGACGTTCCGGCGGAACGGGTCGAGGGGCTCGCGCGGCACGGCGTCGGGCTGCTGTTCGCCGAGGTGCTCCGGCGGCTGCCGGAGATGGCGGCGGACGACCCGCAACGTTGGCGCTGCCTGCGGGCGGCGCTGGGCTGGGCGGGCCGCCGGACCCTGTTCGTCGCCCGCCCCGACGGCTCGATCACGCTCGACGTCCGCGATCCGCTGGCCGGGCGGATCCTCGATCTGCCGGTCTTTCCGACCACGGGCGGCCTGCCGGCGACGGCGCGCCGGCTGCTGGGCGAGCATGCGGCGGTGCGCGCCGGGATGCTGCCGGCGTCGGCCCGCACGACGCTCGCCCCCTCCACCCCCGCCCCGCTGCGCGCGTGGCTCGACGAGACCTGCGCGGCCGGGCGCATCGTGCGGCCGGCCGCGGTGCGACTCGTCCCGCCGCCCGAAAACGACCCGGCGTCGGACCCGCATCGGGTCGCCGCGTGGATCGCGGAGCTGCTCGACTCCCTGGGCGCGGTCGAGGGCCGTTCCCATCCGCTGGTGGTACAGTTCAGTCGCGGCGGCTGGGAGCGGTCGAGCGGGAGTCGGAGCGGCCGGCTCGACGAGCTGGTGCTGGCGTGCCTGCCGATCGCGACACGGGAGGGCCCGCGCCAGATGATCGCGCTCGACGCCTCGCATCGCCTCGTCGCGCGGCTCCTCGCCGACCCGCGCGGCGACCGGGAGGCGCTGGCCTGGGTGCTGCTGGCCTGCTACGGGCGGCTCAACGAGGCGCTGGCGACGGTGACCGACGAGGACGAGCTGTCGTTCCAGCAGCG
>JAAZOP010000464.1 GCA_012797735.1 Myxococcales bacterium | reverse complement strand
CGCGCCCGCCGCGCCCGCACCGGCCGCGCCGGGCGCGAAGCCTCCTTCCGAGCCGCCCGACGCCGCGGGCGGAATCTAGCGGAACCGTCTCGTCCGGCGCGTCAGCCGCCCGACCCCGCTCCCCGCTCGCAGGGCGCAGGACCCTTGCGCACGTGGACCGTGATGCCGAACGGCTCGTCGCCCTGCGCGGGCCACAGCGGCCGGAACTGCGACTCGAGGAGCTTGCCGAGCGGCTGGTCCGACTTGGCCCAGGAGTTGTTACCGACCACGAAGAAACGCACCCCGTCGGCCTGGATCTCCTCCACCGTGGCCTGCGGGTCGATGAACCCGAGCGAGAAGCGCTGCTGGTTCGTGTCGTAGACCCGCGCGGCGATGCGCAGACCGGTGAGATTGGCGAGCATCGGCGCGGTGCCGCTGTCGCCGAAGATCGTGTCGCCCGGGCACGCCTCGCGGTCGATCGCGCGCGCCGCCTCGAGATACCGGACCTCCTGCAGGGCGCCCCGGCTCTCGTGCCACAGCGTGTTCTCGATCGATCCGTAGCTACGCCCCCTCGGGATCGTGTCGCCGCCCCAGAACAGCGCGCGCAGCGCGCCGTTCAGCCACGCGGGCACCCACGACGCCGGCGAGTCCTGCCAGGCGTAGCGGCAGACGCACCCCTTGGCCCGCTCGCACGAGCCGGACGCATAGCCGTCGTTCGTGCAGCCGAACGAGCAGGCCTGGGGGTCGCACCCCGCTTCCTTCTCCGGCGACTCCTTGGTCCAGACCTTGTACTTCTCCCCGAGGCGGAGGTCGTGGCGGTAGAACGCGCCGAAGGCCGCGACCACCAGCCCGGCGAACAGCACGGGCGCCCACGCGCCGCCGCGCGCCCTGTCGCGGATCAGCCCGGGGAGCGCGCGCAGGCCGAACCAGACCGGCACCGCCAGCATCGCGGTCGCGACGGCCGCGCCGGCGAAGACCACCGCGTAGTAGTAGCGCCAGACGACGGCGAGGCTGGCCAACATCATCCAGTGGGCCGCGACCCACAGCGAGCCGACCAGCGCAAGGGCCGCCCACGGGGCCTGCGACAACGCCTCCGACAGCTTCCGGCGCGCCCGTTCGAGCCCGGCCAGCCGCCCCTTCGGCTCCGGCGGCTCGGCGGCGCCGGGCGGGGCTTCCAGCGGGACGCGCAGCGCCGCCGCCAGGGACCGCGTCCATCCCGGAGGACGTTGCGACCCCGCGGCCGGGCCGCCGGAGGCCCCACGGCGTGCGCGGCGTCCCGATGCGCCGGAGGACGGCGCGGGCCGGGCGGAAGCCCCCCGCACGTCGCCGGTCAGCAGCAGCGAGACGAGTCCGACGAAGCCGGCGAGGATCGCCCCGAGGAACAAGGGCCAGTTGTAGAACAGCTCGGCGCCCTTCGTCTTGTCGAAGGTCGGCCAACCGCTCCCCATCTCCGGTCCCTTGGCCCGATGGTACCAGACGACCTGCTCGAGGAACCGGCCTCCGCTGGCGAGTTCGAAGACGGCGACCAGGCCGAAGCCGACGAGGAGGAACAGGCCGAGCGCCCGGAGGAACGGACGCGGGCGCAGCAAGGCGTGGCAGATCAGGATGCCGATTGCCGCGGGCAGGAAGTACAGACCCGTCATCCCGGAGAGGGCGAGCAGCACGCCGCCGGTCCGGGGTCGTTCCGCCGCGAGCCGCTCCGCCCCCCACAGCAGGAACATCAGGCCGATGTTGACGCCGGTCAGGTGCGAGCTGGACTGCACGACCGTGCGGCCGAAGACGAACAGCACGAACGCCAGGACGGCGGCCCAGGCGGGGGCGAAGCGCCGCACGAGGCGCCACAGCGCGAGGCCGGCGGCCAGGCAGGCCAGCGGCGCGACCCAGAAGGCGAGCCCGTACGAGAAGCCGAAGATCCGGAACAGCAGCGCCGGCACCAGGAGGTGCACCGGCGGGTGGGCGAAGAAGAAATCGCGGTAGGGGATCGCCCCGCGCGCCACATCCTGCGCCATCGCGAAGTAGATGTGGTCGTCTGCGGCGCGCAGCCACATCGCGTACGTCTTGAACACGACGTAGAACAGCGACACCAGCGCCACCGCGACCCACTCGGAGGCCGCCCACGGATCGATCCGTTTCCACCACGGGGTCTCGGCGCCGGACTCGAGAGGTCGAACCAGGGTCCTCATGAGTCCCGCTTCTAGCACGGAACGTCCGCGCGAACACCTCCCGTCCGCCGGCCCGGGATTTGACCTCGGCCCGAGCCGGGCCGTAACGTCGTCGCGTGCTCCGTCCCCCCGACCGGCCGGGCCGTCGTCGCTTCCCGGCGCGAACGTCGCGCGCCGGACGCCTGGCCCTGCTGGTCCTGTGCGCCGGCTGCAACCGCGGTCCGGTGCGGATCGCGCCCGGCGACGGGGCCTTCGACGCCGGCATCGTCTGGGCTCCCGGCGCGGCGGGCGACGGGGGGCGCCGCACCGACCCGCGGCCCGACGGTCCCTGCGACCCGCTCGCGCTGCTCGCGCGCATCCCGACCGAGGTTCCCGGCTGGGTCGCGGAGGAGGAACCGATCTATCCGCACGAGGCGATCGGCGGCTACTTCGTCGGCGGCGTGGGGCGGCTGTACCGGGACCCGAACGGCCGCTGCGCG
>JAAZOP010000463.1 GCA_012797735.1 Myxococcales bacterium | reverse complement strand
CGGCCTGGCCCGCCACCTCGACGCGGACGGCCGCGTTGGCGGCGATGCGCGCCTCGACGCGCGCGCGGTGCGCCAGCCGCTGGGCCTGGCGGGCCTCCTTGAGCGCCTCGTGCCGCTGCGCGCGGGCTTCCGCGCGGGCGGCCCAGGCGGCCCGATGCGCCTGCCGGTAGGCCAGGATCGCCTCCTGGCGCTCGGCGGCCGCCTGGGCACGCCAGGCCGCCTTGGCCAGTTCGAACCGCGCCTTGGCGTCGGCCGCCCGGGCCAGATCCTCGGCCGCGGCGGCCTGGGCGAGCACGGCGATCCGGTGGGCGATCCGGGCGCGCCGCAGATCGACCTGGACCCGCCACATCGGGTGCCGCGCGGGAGCCAGCACCTCCACGGCATCGAGTTCCGGCTTCGTCACGTCGATCTGGTGGCGCAGGATCAGGGCGTCGGCCAGGCGATCCGTCCAGTCCTGCCAGCGGGCGACGGCATCGGCCACGACGGCGGGATCGACCGCGGCGACCGGGGCTTCCGCGGCGATCTGGACGGCCTTCGGCGCCTCCGGGGTCGCCTCGACCGTCTCCTTGGCCGCGCCCGCCGTCACCTCGACCTTGCCCTCGAGGACGACGACGTCGGTGGTGGGCTTCTCGGCGCCGACCTCGACCGCGAAGACGGTGCCGACCACCTCGGTGACGCCGGCGTCGGTCTTGACGCGGAAGTAGGATCCCTCCTTCGCGGCGGGGGCGACGGTGAAGTGCGCCGCGCCAGCCAGGACTTCCATCTCGACCTTGCGCACGCCGTCCTCGACGAAGGCCTCGGCCACCAGGAGCTCGGTCAGTTCGTCGAGATCGACCACGGAACCGTCGGGCAGATCGATCTCGGCCTGCCCGTCCTCGCCGACGGCCACGATCGTCCCGCCGGGAATCGGCGCCCCTTCGGCGAGCGGCTGCGGGCCCGCATCCTCGATCGACTCGACGGTCCCCTCGACGAAGGCGAGTCGCGCCTCGACCGCCTCGGTCTCGGCCTCGGGAGCGGCCTCCACCGCCTGCTTGTCGGGCGTTGCCGGTTCCGCGGGCGTCGCCGGTTCCGCGGGCGTCGCCGGCTCCGCCGGTGCCGCGGCCGGTTCGGCCTGAGCCGCCGGGGCCGCCGCCTGCTCCTGGGCAGGCTCGGACTTCTTCTTGCACGCCGTGACCGCCAGGCAGAGCATGACGGTCATCCACGAAAAGGTCCGGATCCGGTTCATTCGCTTCCTCCTCTCCACGCGGGCTTCCCGGCCCGCCTTCACGGAGTGCACAATCCTGGTCCCGAACGCGGCAATTGGCAAGCACGGCTCGCCGCGCGGGCGCCGGGGTGGCGGTCGCCGGTGGATGTGCGATGATGCGCCGCGGAGGGACGGCGGTGGACGAGTTGCAACGGCTGCTCCTGGAACTGCGTCGTTTCACCCGGGCGCGCGACTGGGAGCGCTACCACGACCCGAAGAACCTCGCGATGGCGGTCGCCTCCGAGGCCGGCGAGCTGTGCGACGTCTTGCGGTGGGTCGACAACGCGGAAGCCGATCGGTTCGCCCGCGACCCGCGGCACCAGGCGCGCATCGCCGAGGAGGCCGCGGACGTCGGGCTGCTGCTGCTCATGCTCTGCGACCGGGCCGGGATCGATCTGCTGGAGGCGATGCGCGCCAAGCTGCGCCGGAACCGCGAGAAGTACCCGGCCGAACGGTGGCGCGGGAAGGCCTGGGAGGACCAGGCGGCGCCGGGCGCCCCGGCGGAGAAGCCGGCCGGGCGGGACGCGCCCGCCCGGGAGGCGGACGAGACGGCGGGCGGCGCGAAGACCGAGGCGCGGAAGCCGGCGCGGAGCGCCGCGGAGGACTCGACGCTGGCCGGGATCGATGCCGGTCCGGGCGGCTGGGTCGTCGCCCGCGCGGACGCGGGCCTCGGGCGGGTGACCTTTGCGTGTCTCGAGCGGCTGGACGAGCTGTTCCGCGAGGCGGCGGAGGGCCGTCTGACGGCGGCGATCGATCTCCCGATCGGCCTGCCGGAGAACGGAGGACGGCGCTGCGACATCGAGGCGCGCCGGTGGCTGGGAGCGCCGCGGGCGGCGAGCGTCTTTCCGCCGCCGTGCCGGGCGGCGCTGGCGGCCGAGGGTTTCGGGGCGGCCTGCACGGCCAACCGCAAGGCGTGCGGCCGCGGGGTGACACGGCAGATGTTCGAGCTGTTCCCGCGGTTGCGGCACGTCGATGCGTGGATCACCCCGGCGCTCCAGGCGCACGTCCGCGAGGCGCACCCCGAGGTGACGTTCGCGGTCCTGTCGGGCGGCAGCGGGCTGCGCTTCCCCAAGACGACCGCCGCGGGGCGCAAGGAGCGGCTCGAGCTGCTCCGTCCGTTCCTCGGACCGCTCGACCTGCTCGACGCCCGCCGCGCCCTGGGACGCGAGGCGGCCCGGCTCGACGACCTGCTCGACGCGGCGGCCTGCCTGGTCACCGCCCTCCGGGTCCGCCAGGGACGCGCCGTGGTGCTGCCGGACGGTCCGGCGGAGCGCGACGCGCGCGGACTGCGGATGGAGATCGTGGCCTGAGGCGGCGGGGCCGGGGTTCCGCGCGGGCGGAGGACGGCGGCCTACCGGTACGGCGGGGCCTTGCGGAAGACCTTCTCGTCGAGGCCGCCGAGTTTCTTGGCGTAGTGTTCGAGCAGGAACTGCGGGGTGAAGGCGCGGCCGGTCTGCTGGCAGACCGCCAGGGGGAGCGTGCGGCCCCAGCGGAGGATCGTGCGCTTGCCGTCGGCCTCTTCCAGGCCGATGCACCGGGTCGGACAGACGTAGACGCAGGCGCCGCAGGCGATGCAGGCGGGGTTCTCGGCGTCGTACGGGGTGGTCATCCTCTTCGCCGTCCCGCGGGCGCTCATCGCGATGGCGTTCGCACCGACCACCTCGCGGCAGACGCGTTCGCACAGGCCGCACAGGATGCAATCCTCGGCGGACTCGTCGGGCTCGAGGCGGCCGCCCGGCACGTCGTGCTCGGCGGCCAGGGCGCGCAGTTCGGGCGACCGCGGGGCCATCGCCAGCAGCAGTTCGAGCACCACGCGGCGATGGCGGACCACGTCGGGGGTGTCGAGCAGCACGTCGATCCCGGCCTGGACGGGGAAGTTGCACGAGGTGGTGATCTTGTGGCGGCCGCGCTTGTCGACCACTTCGACCAGGCACAGCCGGCAAGCGCCGTAGGCCGAGACCGCCTCGTGATGGCACAGCGAGGGGACTTCGTATCCGTAGCGGTGGAGCGTCTCGAGCAGGCTGTCGCCGTAGGTCCCCTCGTACGGCCGCCCGCCGATCCGGAAGGTCACGGGAGCGCCGAACGGATGTTGCTCGCTCATCGGTTCCTCCGCCCTACGCCACGTCCACCGCGTCGAACTTGCAGACTTCCTGGCACACGCCGCACCGGATGCACTTGGACTGGTCGATCACGTGCAGCTTCTTGCGCTCGCCGGTGATCGCGCCGGTGGGGCAATTGCGGGCGCAGACCATGCAGCCGGTGCACTTGTCGTTGATGCCGAAGGTGATCAGCGCCTTGCAGACCTTGGCCGGGCACTTGTGGTCCCGGATGTGGGCCACGTACTCGTCCCGGAAGTAGCGCATCGTGGAGCGCAGGGGGTTGGGGGCGGTCTGGCCGAGGGCGCAGAGGGAGGCCTTCTCGACGGTGAGGGAGATCTCGTCGAGCAGTTCGAGGTCGCCTTCGCGGCCCTGGCCGGCGCAGATGCGGTCCACGATCTTGCAGAGATGCTTGAGCCCCTCGCGGCAGGTCACGCACTTGCCGCACGACTCGTCGGCGAGGAAGTGGAGGAAGTAGCGGGCGACATCGACCATGCAGGTCGAGTCGTCCATCACGATCATGCCGCCGGAGCCCATCATCGAGCCGGCCTCGGTCAGCCGGTCGAAATCGACGGGCATGTCGAGGTGGGAGGCGGGGAGGCAGCCGCCGGAGGGGCCGCCGGTCTGGACGGCCTTGAACTGCCTGCCGTCGCGGATGCCGCCGCCGATGTCGAAGATGATCTCGCGCAGCGTCTTGCCCATCGGCACCTCGACGAGGCCGGTGTTGTTGACCTTGCCGACGAGCGCGAAGATCTTGGTGCCCTTCGAGCCGCCCCAGGGGTCCTTGGAGACGTCGCCGGTGCCGATCGAGGTGAACCAGTCGACGCCGCGGGTCAGGATCAGCGGGACGTTGGCCCACGTCTCGACGTTGTTGAGGTTGGTCGGCTTGTTGTAGAGGCCCTGCACCACCGTGTGGATGTGCTTGGCCCGCGGCTCGCCGACGAAGCCCTCGATCGAGGCCATCAACGCGGTGGACTCGCCGCAAACGAACGCGCCGCCGCCGCGGTTGATCTGGATGTCGAAGCCGAAGTCGGTGCCGAGGATCTTCTCGCCGAGCAGCCCCAGTTCGCGGGCCTTCTCGAGCGCCAGCCCGAGGCGTTCGACGGCGAGCGGGTACTCGTTGCGGACGTAGATGTAGCCGACCGGGTGCCCGGGGTGGGCGATGGCGTAGGCGCCGAGGATCATGCCTTCGATCACCAGGTGCGGGTTCCCCTCCATCAGCGAGCGGTCCATGAACGCCCCCGGGTCGCCCTCGTCGCCGTTGGCGATGATGTAACGCACGCCGTCGGGGGCGGGGGCGTTGCGGCACTCCTTCCACTTCACGCCGGCGGGGAAGCCGCCGCCACCCCGGCCGCGCAGGCCGCTCTTGTAGATCGCGTCGAGGACCTCCTCGGGCTTCATCGTCGAGAGCGCCTTGGCCAGCGCGGCGTAGCCGCCGACGGCGATGTAGTCCTCGATCGAGGTCGGGTCGATCCAGCCGTTGTACTCGAGCAGGACGCGCATCTGGTGCTTGTAGAAGCCGACGTCCTGCTGCTTCACGGCGCGAGCGCCGGTGACGGGGTCGACGTACTGGAGGCGTTCGATCGGCTGGCCGGCGAGGATCGATTGTTCGAGGATCTCGCCGACGTCGGACGGCTGGACGCGCTGGTAGAAGAAGCCGTGGGGGTGGCAGAGCACCAGCGGGCCGCGCTCGCAGAAGCCGTGGCAGCCGTTGATCCGGACCTCGAGCTTGTCCCCGAGGCCGCGCTTCTCCACCTCCTCGCGCACCGCGTCGGCGAGCTTGAGCGAGCCGTAGGCGACGCAACCGGTGCCGGCGCAGATCGACAGCACGGGCTTCTCGGGATCGCGCCGGCCCGCGATCTCGGCGCGGAGCTTCTCGAGCGCCTGGGGACTGGTCAATCGCGCGCGCATCACTTGGTCCTCCCGATGCCCTTGAGCACCTTGTCCAGCTTGGCGGACGTGATGTTGCCGTGGTACGTGCCGTCGAGGATCACCAGCGGCCCGAGGGCGCAGGCGCCGACGCAGTTGACGGTCTCGAGCGTGAACTCGAGGTCGGGGGTGGTCTCGCCGGCCCTGATCTTCATGTCGCGCTCGATCTTCTCCACCAGCTTCGGCGCGCCGCGGACGTGGCAGGCGGTGCCCATGCAGACGGTGCAGATGTGCTTGCCGCGCGGCTTGAGGCTGAAGGCGCGGAAGAAGGTCGCCATGCCGTAGACGCGCGTCAGCGGCACCTGGAGCTTGTCGGCCACGCGCTGGAGCGCTTCCCTGGGCAGCCAGTTCTCCTGGGCCTGGATGTCCTGCAGGATCGGGAGCAGCGCCGCCGGGCTGCCCTGGTACTTGTCGACAATCCGGTCCACCTTCGCCAGGTCCATCGCCGTCTCCTTCTCCTACCGGCGGGCGTCCTCCGCCGCCCGCCGCTCGAGCTCCGCGTACTCGGCCGCCACGCGCGCCTGGATCACCGCCAGCTCGTCCTTGTGGTCCTCCGACAGGAGGTGGCGGAAACGCCCCTGCGGCCGGAGGTACTCGACCAGCGGCCGCAGCTTCGGCGTCGGGCACGTGAGGCGCAGCCGGCCGTCGACGATCTCGTACAGCGGCGCCACCCCGGTCTCCACGGCGAGCCGGCCGATCTCGATCGCCAGGTCGGGGGCCAGCCGCCAGCCGGTGGGACAGGCGGCGTAGACGTGGAGGTACGCCGGACCGTTCGCCTTCTGCGCCCGCCTCACCTTCTCCGCCAGGTCCAGCGGATAGCTCGGGTTGACCGTCGCCACGTACGGAATGCCGTGCGCGGCGCAGATCGCCGGCATCGGCTTCTTCCAGGTCTGCTGGCCGATCGACACGCGGCCGGCGGGGGAGGTGGTCGTCGAGGCGCCGAACGGGGTGGTGCCGGAGCGCTGGATCCCCGTGTTCATGTACGCCTCGTTGTCGTAGCAGACGTAGATCATCTTGTGGCCGCGTTCGAGCATCCCGGACAGCGCCTGGAGGCCGATGTCGGCGGTGGCGCCGTCGCCGCCCATCGCCACGACCGTGATCCGCCGCTTCGGCAGGCGTCCCTTGCGCATCAACACCCGCAGCCCGGCCTCGATCCCCGATCCGACCGCCGCGGCGTTCTCGAACGCCACATGCATCCACGGGATCTTCCAGGCGGTGTCGGGGTAGCTCGAGGAGATGATCTCCATGCAGCCGGTGGCGGTGGCGACGATCGTGTTGCGGCCGAGAACCTTGTGGATCAGCCGCACCGCCAGCGCCTCGGCGCACCCCTGGCACGCGCGGTGGCCGGCGCTGAAGTAGTCCTCGCGGGGCAGCAGCCGGGCGGAGAACACATCGAGCGCCGCGGGGTTGCCGCGGGTGAGCGGGGTGAGCGCCGGACGTTCGGAGCGGGTCGTCGTTTCGCGTTGCGCGCTCATGGCCTACTCCCTCAACCCGACCATCCGCGGCGCGGGAGCCTTGCCGGCCCTGGCCGCCGCGGCGGTCTCGTCCCACATCCGGTGGAAATCGGCGAACGTCACGTCGCGCCCGCCCAGCCCGACCACGAACTCGACGATCAACGGCCGGTGGGCGTCGGCGTAGAGCGCGGCCTTGACCTCGCTCGCCACCGGACCCATCGGGCCGCCGAAGGAGATCGCCCGGTCCAGCACCGCCAGCGCCTTGCACTTCGCGACGGCCTTCCGGAACTCGTCGAACGGGAACGGCCGCCACAGGCGGATCCGCACCAGGCCGACCTTCTCCCCCTTCGCCCGCCGCTCGTCGACGACCGACATCGCCGTCTCGCCGAGCCCTCCCATCGTCAGCATCAGGATCTCGGCGTCGTCGGCGCGGTAGGTTTCGACCGGCCGGTACCGGCGACCGAACGCCTTCTCGAACGCACCCCACGTCTCCAGGATCGGGCCGTACGAGTCGAGCAGCACCTGGAGCTGGGCTTTCTTCGCCTCGGTGTAGATGTCGGGGATGCCGACCGGCCCCAGCGAGCGGGGGGCATCGACGTCGAGGCGCTGGAGCGGCTCGAAGGGCGGCAGGAACTTCCGCACGGTCTCCGCGTCCGGCAGCGTGACCGGCTCGACGACGTGCGAGAGCATGAAGCCGTCGAAGTTGACCATCACCGGCAGCGAGACCCGCTTGTCCTCGGCCAGGCGGAAGGCCCAGATCGTGAGGTCGAGCGACTCCTGGCCGTTCTCGGCGAAGACCTGGACCCAGCCGGCGTCGCGGTTGGCCATCACGTCGCTGTGGTCGTTCCAGATGTTGATCGGACCCGAGAGGGCGCGGTTGGCGACGGCCATCACGATCGGCAGGCGCAGCGCCGAGGCGATGAACAGGATCTCGTGCATCAGGGCCAGGCCCTGGGAGCTGGTGGCGGTGAAGGTGCGGGCGCCCGCGGCCGAGGTGCCGCAGCAGACGGACATCGCCGAGTGCTCCGACTCGACCGGGATGAACTCGGCGTCGAGGTCCCCGTCGGCCACGATCTCCGCCAGGTGCTCGACGATGTGGGTCTGTGGGGTGATCGGGTAGGCGGCGACGATGTCGACGTCGGCCAGCTTCGCGGCCTCCGCGATCGCGATCGACACCTCCATCCCGACCGGCTTGCCGGCGACGATCGGCCCGGACATCAGACTTCCTCCTCGACCTGCCGGATGCAGGCGGTCCAGCACTCGCGCACGCAGATCCCGCACCCCTTGCAGTACTCGAGGTCCGCATCGGGGTACCCCTGCGCGTTCCAGCCGATGCACCCTTCCGGGCAGTAGACCACGCACACGCCGCACCGGATGCACTTGGCGTGGTCCCAGACGGGGCGCACCGAGCGCCAGTCGCCGGTGCGGTTGAAGCGGGCGCTGCCGGGCACGGTGATCGCCGTGCCGGCCGCGAGTTCCGTCCACTTGGGTTGGGCTGATTGCGCGGCCAAGGGTCACCTCCGCGTTGCGCGAACGACGCGGGTCCCGCGCGCGCGGGCCCGCCGGCCGATCTCCGATCCGGACCCGGTCCTATCCCCGGGCCTCGTGCACCGTCGTCTCCGCCATCGCCCGCTCGAACGCCTTCACGTTGCGCGGGCCGATCGCCCCGAGCACTTCCTGCATCGTCTCGGCCACGACCTTGGGGTCGACCAGCTCGGCGGCCCGGAGCAGCCCGCCGAGCATCACCGTGTTGGTGATCGGGCGACCGATCTCCTCGCGGGCGATGCGATTGGCATCGATCAGCGCCAGCCGGCTCCGGAAGCCGAACTCCTTGCGCACCGTCGCCTCGTCCTTGGCCGTGTTCAACACGACCGTGCCGCCGGGCCGGAGGCCGTGTTCGACCTGGACCAGCCGGAGCAGGGACGGGTCGAGCACGAGGACGAAGTGCGGCTGCTGGATCGCCGTCCGGTTGCGGATCTGCGCCCCGGCGATCCGGGCATAGGCCACCACCGGCGCCCCGCGACGCTCCGGTCCGAAACTCGGGAACGCCTGCGCGAAGCGCCCCTGTCGGATCGCCGCCGTCGCCAGAATGGTCGCGGACGTCACGGCACCCTGGCCGCCGCGCCCATGGAAGCGGATCTCCTGCGTTTCCATCGCCGCCTCCCAGCTGCTCCCCGGGCCGCCGCCGGGGCGAACCCCTCGGCCGCGGGACGCCCCCCCGACGCCTCCGGCCCGAGCCCCCGGGAGCGGGCCCGGACCCTACGCCGCTCGGGAGAAGCTGTCAACGCGCAGGGGTCCATGCTAGATGTCCGCCCCCGATGGGCCTCTGGGACCGGCGGATGATCGTCGTGACGGGCAAGGGCGGCGTCGGAAAGACCACCGTCTCCGCCGCCCTGGCGCTCGCCTGCGCCCGCCGCGGACGCCGCACCCTCGTCGCCTCCGTCCACCCCAAGGACCGCCTCTCCCCTCTGCTCGAGGTGCCCCGCATCGGCCCCCACAACACCCCCGTCCTCCCGAACCTCGAGGCGGTCAACATGACCCCGGAGGCGGCGATGGCGGAATACGGACGGATGGTGTTCCGGTTCCGCGTCGTCTCGCACGTGATCTTCGAGAACCACCTCGTGAAGGCCTTCCTCCGCGCCGTCCCCGGGATCGATGCCTGGGCCCTCCTCGGCAAAGCCACCTACCACGCCATCGAAGCCGACGGCGCCGGCCGCCCGCGCTACGACACCGTGATCCTCGACGCTCCCGCCACCGGCCACGCCCTGTCACTGCTCGCCCTCCCCCGCACCCTGGCCGAACTGGCCCCGCCCGGACCGCTGCGACGCGACGGCCAGGAACGCTGGGACCTGCTCGCCGACCCCGAACGGACCGAAGTCCTGCCGGTGACCCTGCTCGAGGAGATGCCGGTCAGCGAAACCGCAGAGCTGGTGGAACGGCTGCGCGGCGACCTCCGCCTCCCCGTGCGCCGCGTGCTGATCAACGCGGTGCCGGAGCGGACCTTCGAGGCGGAGGAGGTGGAGCGGGCGGTGACCGAAGGACTCGCGCCGCCGGACCATCCGCTGATCCGCGCCGCGGCCTGGGATCTCCACCGCCGGCGGCTGGAGGACGAACAGCGCGGGCGGCTCGCCGCGCTGACCGGTCTCCCGCAGGTCGATCTGCCGCTGATCTGCCAGGGCCGCCTGCGCCGCGCCTGCGTCGAACGTATCGCCGCGGCGCTCGAGCAGGGCGTTCCCGCCTGACGACCCGCCACGACCGCGACGCGCCGCACCTCCCGGCTCGCGGCCTCGCGACCCGGCGCGCCGGCCCGCCCGACGACCGCCGGAACCCCGGCCGCCCTACGGCGCGTACGGTGCCTGCACGCGGAACGCCCCCCGGGCCTGGAGCTCGGCCAGCCGCTGCACGCGCTTGAGCATGTTCGGGTGCGTGCCGAGCAGCTCGCCGATCCGGGCGCCCGCCGAGACGCGGACGCGCCCCTTGTGCAGCGCGTCCAGTTCGGCCGGATCGATCGTGCCGGACCGGTCCAGGTCCAGGTCGGCCAGACTCTGCACCTCGCCCTGCGCCCGGCTCGGGTCGGAGGCGAAGAAGGCCTTGAACCCGGCGGCCGCCTTCAGCTCCTCGGGCGGCAGCCGCGCCGCGCCGTAGACCAGCTTGTACAGCGCGGAGGCCATCCAGTGGGGGGGATTGCCCAGCTTCACCGACCCCTCGTCGGCGGCGTACTCGCGGATCCGCGAGGCGTACAGCACCAGGAGTTGGAGCGCGAAGTAGACGAGGATCGAAACCAGGGCGATGAGCGGTCCGGGGTTGTTGCGGCCGCGCATCCGGATGCCGATCCGGAACAGGTAGTAGAAGACGTTCGGGAGCAGGCTGAGGAACGTGATCACCGCGACGTCGCGGTTCCGCAGGTGCATGATCTCGTGCCCCAACACCGCGCGCAGCTCGCGTTCGTCGAGGAGCCCGAGCAGCGGGCGCGTCACCACGACGCGCCCGTCGGAACGCCAGCGGCCGAAGGCGAAGGCGTTGGGGATCTCCAGCTCCGAAACCCCGACCCGCGGCATCGGAATCCGCGCCGCCTCGGCCAGCTCCCGAACGATCTCGTGCAGCCTCGGCTCCTCGTCGGGCGAGACGTAGCGCACGCGCATCGTCCAACCCACGATCGCCGGCGAGAGCAGGTACTGCAGGCCGACGAACACGACGGTGATGGCGATCGGCGTCCACAGGACGTCGCCCCCCGCGGCCTGGACGATCGCCATCGTCGCGCCCCAGACGAGCGCGAAGAACACGCCGACCACCAGCAGCATCTTGACGGACAAGTCGATCGGTCGCTTCGGAGGCATGGCCGGAAGGTAACGCAGTCGGGACGGCTCGTCCACCGGCGGCCGCCGCACGATCCGACCGCGGTCCACGGGCCACCGTCCCCCGGGACGGCCCGCCCCGCGCGGCCGGGTCTTTCGACGCGCCGTCCCCGGCGGGCACCCGCGGGGAAGGCGGCTCAGCGGGTGGCGCAGGACCCGGTGTCGCCCAGTTCGCACGCGCGCCGGCGGGCCGCGGCGGCGCCGCGG
>JAAZOP010000462.1 GCA_012797735.1 Myxococcales bacterium | reverse complement strand
CCCCGCTCCCCTCCGGCGAGTCCGTCTGCGCCCACGCCTGCACCCCCGGCACCCTCTCCTGCTTCGCCGGCGAGGCCTGCCTGGGGTTCTCCGGCGGCTGCGGCGCCTGCGTCGATGACGCCGCCTCCCCGCCGCCCCGGGGTTTCGGCGAGCCCTGCGCGGTCGATGCCGACTGCCTGTCCGGCCTCTGCTTCACCGACGGCGACCCGACGCGCTGCGGCGCCGACTGCTCGTATCGCTACTGCGCCGAGCCGTGCGGGGGGGCGGGCGAGTGCCCCGAGGGGGCGCACTGCCGCGACGGCGTCTGCGTCCGCGGCCCCCGCTCCGATCTCGGCGAGACCTGCGTCTCCGACGCCGATTGCGTCGCCGGCATCTGCGAGCCCGACGCCGGCGGCCTGTACCGGTGCGTCGACTGGTGCACCCCCGAGGGCGCCTGCAGTCCGGGCTACACGTGCACCGGCGGAACCTGTTGGCCCGACGCGCTCCGCCCCGGCGACCCCTGCGGCGCGTGGGAGGACCACTGCGAGGGCGGCCGGTGCGTCGAGTACGGCGGGCGGCTGATCTGCGTCTCGGACTGCGCCGATTCGGGCGACTGCGAGTCGGGCCTGGTGTGCGTCGCCGGCGGGGACGGAGCGGGCGTCTGCGTGCCGCCGTCGGCGGCCGTCATCGGTGGCGGCGACGACGGCTGCGGCTGCGCCGTGCCCGGCCGCGGCGGCGCCCGCGCCTCCCTCGGCCTGTGCCTCGCCGGCCTCCTCCTGGCCTTCCGCTTGACCCGCCGCCGCCGCTCGCGGTAGGAATCGCCTCGCGTCGCAGGCCCCGCGAGGGCGCCTGCCGGGAGTTCGGCCGGCGAAGGGAACCCCGTGCGAATCGGGGGTGGACCCGCCGCTGTGACCGGGGACTCCGCGCCGCATCGGGCCACTGCCGGCCTCGGCCGGTGGGAAGGCGCGGCGCGGGGGTGGATCCGGGAGCCAGAAGACCTGCCTGCGACGACGCCGGACGCGCCTCCGTGGAACCGGGCGCGCGCCGGGATCACCCCAGGGGACGAAGCAGGGGCCTCCCCGGGTCGTTCGCGACGCGGAGGAGCCGTGCTGCATTTCCGTTCCAGCCCCGAGGCCGCGGGGGACCGGCGGGCGGCCGCGCTGCTCGCCGCGGCGCTCGCCGCCGGTTGCGTCGCCGCGGACGACGACGCCGTCCCCTGCGACCCGTTCGCCGTGCGTGTCGTCTCCTTCGCGCCCGGCCCCGGCGCCGGCTTCTGCGCCGCGTCCCTCCCGGACGTCGTGCTCGGCCCGCCGTCGGGCGGCGGCGCCGAGCGCGGGAGCACCGACGTCGTGTCGCTCGGCGCCGGCGGCGAGATCGTCCTGGAACTCGGCGGCGCCGGGATCGTCGATGGCCCCGGGCCGGACCTGATCGTGTTCGAGAACGCGTTCTACGCCGGCGGCGACCCGGCGCGTCCGTTCGCCGAGCCCGGGATCGTGGCGGTCAGCGCGGACGGGACGACGTTCGTCGAGTTCCCCTGCGACGCCGCCGCGCCGCCCTACGAGGGGTGCGCGGGGCGGACGCCGGTGTACGCGGCGCCCGGGAACGGGATCGATCCGGCGGACCCGGCGGCGGCGGGC
The DNA here is from genome assembly GCA_012797735.1 of Myxococcales bacterium. Lineage (GTDB taxonomy): Bacteria > Myxococcota_A > Polyangia > DRWM01 > JAAZOP01 > JAAZOP01. The sequence continues at coordinate 154 of JAAZOP010000462.1, read as the reverse complement.
GGCGACGCGTTCGACCTCGCGGACGCCGGCGTGCCGTTCGCCCGGTTCGTCCGGATCCGGGACGCGGGGCTCGGACCGGCGTTCCCCGACACCGCGGGGTTCGACCTCGACGCGGTGGTCGCGGTCCACGCCTGCGGCGGGTGAGCGGGGTGGG
>JAAZOP010000461.1 GCA_012797735.1 Myxococcales bacterium | reverse complement strand
TTCGGCCAGCAAGCGAGCGGGACGACGTCGGGGGACCACAGGGCATCGCGAAGCCACTCGATGCCCTTGCGGTAGCAGTCGTCGTCCGGACAGCGGCTTGGATCGGCGTTCGGTCGCTGCGACGGTGGCGGGCTGGGATACGCGGCGATGGCCTGCAGCTTCCGGATGCATTCCTGGATGCCCGGCCCGCAGACAGCCGGCGTGCCGGGGATATCGATCACGTGGACCGCTTGGCCCGTCCAGTCGACCCGCGCCACGGGGTCGTCCTCCGCGTACGCGTACGTCCCGGAGCCCGGCGCAGACGCGCAGCGCGCCGGGTCGACCTGCGTGTACCGCCCCAGCGCCGGCAGGTACCAGCGGTGGTGGTTGTCGTAGAGGTGCTGGCCGGCGGCGAAGAACGGGTGCCGGGTCTCGTACTGCCCGGGCAACCGGAAGGGCTGCGGCACCGAGGACACCGTCTCGTTCACCACCCCGAACGGCTCCCAGATCCCGTCCCAGACCACGGCCCCCGCCTCGTCGACCACCTTCCGCGGCACCCCCAGGTGGTCGCCCAGATACCAATACCACGACCCGGCCCGGCGCGCAGCCAGCAACCGGTGGCCCTCCAGGTAGACGTACTCGGCAAGGACCGCGCCCGTGTCGCAGTCGTGCTCCGCGAGGATCCGGTCCTGCCGGTCATGCACGAACACCGTGCACGACAGGGTGGGCGAGCACGCCGTCGCCGATTCGCCTCCGCACGCCCGCCGCACCGTGCGCCGCGACCGCTCGTCGTACTCGTACTCCTCAACAATGTTCGCCGTCGCGTCGCAGCCGGCGGCACCGGCGGCCCGCAGGCGGACCAAACGATCCGCCGCGTCCAACTCGAGGCACAGCCCGTCGAGCCGCGTCGCGCTCCCGAACTCGTCGTATTCGAGGAAGTGCACCGTCCCGCCGGTCGCCGCGTCGGTGACGCTGGTGAGGCGGTTGGTCCCGGGCGCGAGGTTGTAGTTCGTCGTCGCCCCGTCCCGCGTCTCGCTCAGACGGTTCCCGGCGACGTCGTAGGTCCAGGAGAGGTTCCAGGCGTCGGAGACGGCGCTGGTCAACCGTCCGCGCGGATCGTAGTCGTAGTCGACCGAGCGGTCGGGATCGACGCCGTCGGCCACGAAGTCGATCCGCCCGAGCGGGTCGGGCGCGTAGCTCAGGTCGAGCAGGTCCGGCGGCGAAACCCACGGGCTGGTCGCGGCCCAGACGCGCTCGATGAAGGCGCCGTGGACCGCCGGCGTCCGGTCGATCCCGTACTCGACGCCGTTCCCGGCGACGAACCCCGCGAGCCGCCCGGCGGTCGTGTAGCGGAGCGGGTCGGCGAGGACGGTGTCGCCGCCCTCCGCGGCCACGATCCGCAACACCCGGTTCGGGGCCGCCGGGTCGCGCTCGAAGCGGACCACCAGGCCTGACGGGTAGGTGACCGCGGAAACCTCGCCCAGGCCGTCGTACTCGTATCCGATCACGTAGTCCCGCCCGAGCTGATGCCGCGTCTCTGTGGCGACGGAGCCGTCCGCGTGGTAGTCGAAGGACACCCGGGCCAACGGGTCGACCGGTCCGGCGTCGCTGATCCACTGCAGCCGGCCGATGTTGGCGGCGGCG
>JAAZOP010000460.1 GCA_012797735.1 Myxococcales bacterium | reverse complement strand
CGTCGAACTGTATCGGCGAGCCCATGCTTCGTGGATGTTCGCTTGCAACACGGTGAATACGGAGGCTGAGGAGTCGCTCAAGATAATGGTTTTTTCATTGTAGACCCAGCCCGCAGGCACGAAGATCCAGGCAAGGTACTTCGTCACGCGGGCGACCACCAGCACCCTCTCCAGCGGCGCGATGGTGCGGTAGAGGTCGATGGTCGGCCGGGTGAAGCGCCACCAGATCCGGCGACGCTGCTCCGAGGTTGGGTCAGTGCCCTTGATCGCCTGCCGCTCCGGGTACACCTTCTCGCGGACGATGGCGAAGCAGTCGGGGTACTGCTGGGCCTTCTCCAGCGGCCAGTCGAAGAAGTTGATCACCCAGCGGGTGGGCGACTGGTCCGGCGAGGTGTTCAGGTCCTTGCCGTTCAGGTACGGGAAGAGCACCTCCGCGTTGCGCGGGTCCTTCGCAATCAGCGCCCGCGCCTCCTCCGGCGACATCGTGAAGCCGAGCCCGAGGACGTTGGAACCCTGGAAGCTCTTCCCCGCGTTGGCCGCCAGCCGCTTCGGCGCCTCCTCCGCGACGGCCTCGTCGAGCGACGTCGAGATGCGCGGCACGACGCGGTCGTCCAGCCGCGCCGGCCCGTGCCACGGCCCGCGCGACACGTGCACCACGCTCACGTTCACCGCCGCCTGCCCGGGCCAGGGCATCCGCGGCACCGCCGCGAAGATCGAACCGCCCCGGCGCACGATGTCGTCCAGCCCGCTCTCCCGCGTGTCGCCCTGGCCGATGGTGTTCGTCGCGATCAGGCCGAAGGCGCCCCCGCGGCGCACGTTCTCGAACGCCCGCAGGAAGAAGAACGTCACGAGGTCCGCCGTGCCGTGACTCTGCGGCCACCGCTCCCGCAACCAGCCGAGCATCCGTTCGCCCAACTGCCGGCGGATGAACTGCCCGCCCACGAACGGCGGGTTCCCCACGATGGCGTCGAAGCCGCCGCGCTCGCCGTCGAGGAACACCTCGGGAAACTCGAACGGCCAGTGGAACGTGCGCTGGCCGGCCAGCATCCGGCCGGCGTCGTGGCGGAGCTCGGCCTGCGCCTGCTCGCCGCCGGCCGCCGCGAACCGCGCGAGCAGCGCCTCCCGCAGCGCGGCCTGCTCCTTCGCCTTCTCCGCCGCGAACGACGGCGCGATGACCAGGTCGCCGGCCAGCCGGACCCGCTCGAGCGCCCGGTTGGCCTTCTCCAGCAGCGCCGCCTTGCGCTCGCTGTCCGCGGCCTCCAGCACCGTGATCCGCGCGAGCTGCTTCCGCAGGTCCAACGCCTCGTCGACCGCACTCGCCACCAGGGGCTCGAGCGTCCCGATCTGGGCGCCGGTTCCCTTCCGGTCGAGCGACCACGACAGGAGCTGCTCGCGGTCCACGCCGACCAGCGAGTCGCCGCACCGCAGCGCGTGGTCCAGGAAGGTGAACGGCCGCTCCTTCGCCAGCGTCGCCAGCCACAACGAGAGCTGCGCCATCTCGACCGCCAGCGGGTTCCTGTCCACCCCGTACACGCACCGCTCGACCACGTACCGCCGCGCCCACAACACCATCTCGTCCCGATGCTCGGGGTCGATCGCCCGCTCCGCCTCGGCGTCGCGCAGCGGGTCCGCGTACGGCACCGACAGCGCGGCCGACGGGTCGCGCTCGTGCGCCGCCGCCAACGCCCGGTCCCACGCCTCCACCAGCCGGTCGCCGAGGTACCGCACCACCTGCACCAGGAACGCCCCCGACCCCATCGCGATGTCGCAGACCTTGAGGTCGAGCAGCTCGCGCGGCGACTTCACCTCCCGCGGCTCCACCGGCAGCCCGGGCTTCCCGTCCACGTTGCGGTAGACGAGCGGCTCGAGCGTCGTCCGGACGATCCGTTCGGTCAACGACTGCGGCGTGTAGTGCGCCCCCGACGCCCGCCGGCTCGTCCCCGTCGTCAGGTACAGGCGCCCGGGCGGCACGACCTCTTCGCACTGCACGATGCCGGCGAACGGCCGGACGCGCTCCTCCACGCCGGGCGGCAGCTTCGCCAGGCACTCGTCGTCCGCCGGCCCCGCCGCCGGGGTTTCCAGCGCCTCCCGGATCGCCTCGGCCTTGCGCCCGGTCGCCTCGGCGACGAACGCGACCAGCTCGTCCCGCGACCGCTGCTCCAGCTCGGTGATCGGCAGCGCGGCCTCGCCGGTCCCGCGCAGCTTCACCATCGGCTCGTCGCCCGCCCGGGCGCACCGGTGGTCGAGGAGCCCCTCGTAGATGTAGCCGATCTGCTCGACGTCGATGGCCCAGTACCCGACCCGCTGCGGCTCGCCGCCCTTGCGCTGCCGGGCGAACAGCAGCAGGCGCAAGACCTCGAAGAACGTCCGGTTCGACACCAGGCAGCGCGGATCCTCGAGCACCGGGTACCGCCGCGGGTCGAACAGCCGGCCGCCGTAGGCGATGAGCCGGAGGTCGGGATGGCCGCAGCCGCCGTGCACGAGCCGGCAGGTCGCCAGGAAACGCCGCCAGGCGTCGAACCGCTCGCCCATCCGCGCCCGGTCTTCGCGGTGCTCCCGCTGGAGCTGATGCCACAGGTAGGTGAGACCGTAGCCCTGGTCATAGAGGACCTCGCCGTGCGGCAGCAGGTTCCGCTCCTCGGCGTAGAGCAGGAACACCAGCCGCATCATCACGTTGAGGCCCATCTCGTAGATGCGGTCCGTCTCGATGCCGCGCAGCAGTTCGCCCGACGCGGCGCGGTCGGCCGCGTCCCAGGCCCAGATCAACCGTTCGAGGCCGTTGCGGACCTGCTCGCCGAGCTGGTCGGCGACCTCGCCCTGCCGGTCGAGGGACATCCGGCACAGATCGGCAAGCGTGTGCGCGGACTCGTCCGCGGGACGGAGGAGGTCGCGCCCGAGCAGCGTGTGGAACGCGTCGAGCGTCGCCTTTTCCTCGATGAGCAGCCGGGTGGTCCAGCCGATGTGGCCGGCCGTGAACCCCGGTGGGGCGTACAGCAGGCGGAAGTCGTCCCCGTTCGTGACGAGGCCGAGCGGGTGGTTCGTCTCGCGCAGGAGCCGCTCGAGCTTGGTGGTCGGCGACGCCTTCCAGCGCCCCTCGCGGCGATCCTGCCGGTCGAGTCCCTGTTCGGGCGGGACGATTGACACCAGCAGCGCGGGGCCCTTCGGCCCGACGAGGAGACGGTCGGCCCGCAACTCCTGGTCGAACTCCGCGAGATGCACCCGGCAGTCGTCCGGCACCTCGCCCGCCTTCTTCCACGACGGCGCCGGGTGTTCGAGCAGCTCCTCGAGCAGGTAGTCGATCCATTGCCGGGCGGCTTCGGCCCGCTTCTCCGCCGGCAGCGCCTTGTCGGCCAGCGCCACGCGGAACCGCTCGGCCTTCCGGCGGAACCAGTGGTGGGCGTTCGCGTTGACCGGGTGCGGACCGTCGGGCAGGTACTGTTCGAGGACCGGCTCGGACAGCACGAGGCCGTCGCGTTCGACCAGGGCGAGCCAGTCCGCGTGCTGCGCCATGGTCAGCGGCCCTCCGCCGGCGCCGGCGCCGGTCGAGCGGAGCCAGCCGAGGGGACGAGGTCGTCGGGGAGGAGGTAGAGCAGCGCGAGCGGGAACGCCCGCGGGGCGCCGCGCATCGTGTACCGGGCCTTCGCCGCCTCGGGCTCGGACTCGCGTTCCCGGTCGAGCTGTTCGCGGCGCGACTTGAGCCACGAGACGTCGCGGTCGTACTGCTCGCGCTCCGGCAGATCCCACCCCTGGAACGCGAGCTGCGGGTTGTCGCGGTCCTCGAGCATCTCCGCAATGCGCTTGTCGATCTCCCGGCGGCGCTCGTCGATGAGCTGGCCGAGCTTCTTCGCCTCCTCGGCGGCGCGCCGCTCGAGCCGCCTGGCCACGTCGGCCGCGGCGGTCCTGACGCGCTGGTCGAGCGCCTCGCGGAGGCGGCGTTCGTGCCGGGGGAAGAACCGGCGGAGCAGGTCCGCCACCGCCGCCGGCAGCGGCGGGTGTCGCCCCTCCAGGTCGAGCCACTCCTGGAGCCGCTCGGGCTGCTCCAGCCGCACCTCGCCTTCGCGGAAGGTTCCGCCGACCAGGATCAGCTGCTCGTGGAGCTTGTTGCCCGAGAACCCGACGGCGACGAGTCGGGAGACGAGCAGGACGGCGGGCTCGGCCAGGTCGCGCCGGCGGACGACGCGGTACGAGGCGCGGGACATCCGGTGCGACTCGTGCATCCCGGCCGACCAGAGGTTCTGGCGGAAGACGCCCAGGGCGCGCTTCATCAGCGGATGGTCCAGGTGCACCAGCGCCACGTCCTTCCGGTCGCGGGCGTGCTCCTCGTCGAAGACCAGGTGCAGCAGCCGCCCCCGGGCGTCGTGGATCGCCGGGCGGCACTCGCTCCAGGTCGAGGGGAGATTCCGGAGCAGCCAGCCGATGCCGGCCAGGTCGCCGGACTCGACCGGCTCGAGCCCCTTGTGCCCGGCCAGCCGGAGCGCCTCTTCCAGCACGAGCCGCTTGGTGCCGGCGTGGACGTGCCAGGCCTCGCGCGCCCTGGTCAGCTCGGCCTGCAGCTCCCGGATGCGCTCGCGGGTGACCACCTCGGCCTGCAACTCGTCCTTGAGGATCTTCCGCCGTTGCTCCGGGGTCCGGATCTCGCGCCGTTCGCCGCGGAGCGCCTCCTCGACCTGCGCCGCGATGACGTCGCCGACCGAGCCGAGGTCGGCGCGTTGCGTGCGGACCTTGTCGACCACGACGTCGAGGAAGCGCTGGTCCTCCCAGCCGGTGTAGGCGAAGTGCCAGCAGAACACCGGGTCCGCCTTCTGGCCGTGCCGGTCGATGCGGCCGTTCCGCTGCTCCATCTTGTTCGGGTTCCACGGGATCTCCCAGTGGATGAGGTACCGGCAGTGGTCCTGCAGGTTGAGGCCCTCCGAGGCGGCGTCGGTGGCGACGAGGATGCGGATCGGGTTCTCCGACGGCTTCTGGCGGAACGCCTGCTTGATCCGCTCGCGATCCCGGCGGACGCCGTCGAGGCCCACCTCCTGGTTCGTCCCGCCATGGAGCGTCAGCACCCGGTCGCCCCAGCCCTGGGCGACGAGCGCCTGGTGGAGGTAGTTCAGCGTGTCGCGGTACTCGGTGAAGACCAGCAGCCGGTCGTCGTTCCACCGGCCGCCGGGGCACAGGCGCTGGGCGATCCAGTCGAGCAGCACGCGGACCTTCGCGTCGGGCTCGTGCCGGGCGGTCCGGGCCAGCTCGACGAGCCGCTCGACGAGGCGGGCCTCCTCGGGGGTGGCGTCGAAGAAGGCGGACGATTCCGCCTGGGCGGTCTCCTCGAGGCGGTCCTTCTCGTCGTCGTCGGCGATGTCCTCGGCCAGCCGCCGGCGCAGGCTCTCGACGACGCGGGCGTTCTCCTCGGTCGGGGCCTCCGGGGGCCGCAGGTGCGACTGGTGCACGCGGATCGAGGCGTCGAAGGCCGCGGGCGAGGACAGCAGGCGCTTCTTGAGCAGGGTCAGGGCGAACTGCACCGGCAGCTTGTCGCCGGGGCGCGAGCGGTCGAGCCGCATGCGGCCGTAGGCGTCGAGGGCGTCGAACATCTCCCGTCCGGTCCCGGTCAGCTCGACGGAGAGGGCATCGACGCGGCGTTGCGGGAAGCGGCGCCGGCCGAGGGCGTCCACCATCTCGTCCTTGAGGCGGCGGACCATGACGGCCTTGAGCTGCTCGCGGTTGAGGGTCGGGCCGCGGGCGAAGCGGAGCGGGTCGAGCAGCTCGAGCAGCGCGGTGAAGCTGGCGGTGTACCCGTTGTGCGGCGTGGCGGTCAGGAACAGCCGGTGCTCGAAGTGCGGGATGATCTGGCGGAGCATCTCCGTGCGGTCGGAGTCGCGGACGTAGTTCGTGCGGCCCGACGGGGCCATGTTGTGCGCCTCGTCCACGATCAGCAGGTCCCAGTCCCGCAGGCCGCCGAACCGCTGCGGGCGGAGGGCGGCGCGGAAGGCGCGCTGCGGCTCCTCGCGCTTGAGGAAGTCCATCGAGGTGATCAGGCGGGGGTAGGAGGCCCACGGGTTGACGTGGACGCCGTACTCGCGGCGCAGCCGCTGCATGTAGTCGCGGTCCACGATCTCGAACCGGAGGGCGAACTTCTGGTCCATCTCCTCCGCCCACTGGTTCTGGAGCGAGGCGGGGCAGACGACGAGGACGCGGCGGATGCGCTGCCGGGCGAGCAGCTCCTGCAGCACCATGCCGGCCTCGATGGTCTTGCCGAGGCCGACGTCGTCGGCGATGAGCAGGTTCACGCGGGGCATGCGGAGGGCGCGCACGACGGGCTCGAGCTGGTAGTCCTCGATCTGGATCGCGCCGCGGAACGGGGCCTGCAGCGGCAGGGTCTCCAGCACCGACGAAAGCGACCAGCGGCAGGCGAGCAGGAACGCGTCGAACCGGCCGGCGGGGTCCCAGTCGTCGGGCCGGGGCAGACCGAGGTCGTCGTGGACGGTCGCGTCGACCTCGTGCTCCCAGATCACGTCGAGCGGTTCGCCGAGGCGGTCGTCGTCGAGCGCCTCCAGGCGCACGCGGTGCTGGGGCGGCGCCTTCGGATGCACGTTCCCGGGCCAGACGTCCTGCACGATGAAGTGCCTGCCGCGCACCCGCACGAGCTGGCCTTGTTCAGGAATGGTGGACGGCAAGCGGACCTCCCCGGCGCGGCGGCGCCGCCCGATCCGTGACCGGCGCGACGCCGCCGATTATCGCGGTTCATCCGGGGCGGCGCAACCCGTTCCGGGTCCGCGCGCGGCGCCGGGCGCGCTGCCCCGGCGGCTCCTCTCGGCGGGCCGGAGGGCCCACGCCGCGCCGAAGGCCGGACGCGACGTGTCGGAGGCCTCGTGATCTGCCAGCCAGGGTCCCCCCCCTGGGACGATGTCCTGGTCCGTCCACCACCGGCGGTCGGGTGGTCCTTGACAGTCGGGCCGACCGGTACTACGCATCCAATGCATGTTGCTCCCCGGCGTTGGTTCGTCAACGTCGGCATGTTGTTCCCGACCGCCGGCTTCGGCCGGCGGTCGCATTTTCTCCCGGGGGGTGCGAAAGCGCCCCCCGTAGTTTGGTCCGCTGACGGGCCGACGAACGGTCGAGGGGATCAAGCGAGATCGTCGGCACGGTAGCGAGGACGCCCACAGGGGGGACGCGCCGCGATGACCGTTCGCACCCGCGTGTTCGTCGACTTCTGGAACTTCCAACTCCAGTGGAACGATCGCGCCGGCGAGCAGGGAGGAACACCCGTCCGCTGCGACTGGCGGCGCCTGCCCGTCGTGCTGGCCGAGGAGGCGGCGGCGAAGGCGCCTGCGCTAGGGCCGCTCCAGATTGACGAGACGAGGATCTACGCGTCGGTGGAGTTGCCGCGGGAGAGCAAGCTGCAGGGCTGGCTCGACTCTACCATCAACCGCTTCCCCGGCTTCCGCGTCTTCACGCGCCGTCGCGAGGCGATGCCGAAGCCGGTGCACTGCCGTGCCTGCGACACGAAGATCGAACGCTGCCCGACGTGCAACGCCATCCTCAAGCGGGCGGCGGAGAAAGGCGTCGACTCGGCCATCGTCACCGACATGTTCTCGCTGGTTTGGGAGCAGGCGCTGGACGTCGCGATCCTCGTGTCGAGCGATTCCGACATGGTTCCCGCCGTCGAGCGGCTCCAGGATCGCGGGATCAAGATCGTCAACGCGACGTGGAACCGCTACGGCCACGAGCTGGCGAAGACGTGCTGGGCGGCGTTCGAGATGGACCCGCTCGTGGGCAAGTTGACCCGGACCTGATCGCCGGACTTCCTCCGTCGCCGTCGTCTCGCGTCGCCACGGCCCTGCGGCCGAGATCCGACAAACCAAGCAGCCGAGTTGGGCGCGCATCCGGTTCGATCGCGGCGGCCACGATCGTCTGCAGCGGTGAGCCGAGCGAGAGCCATCCGACGCCGCCGACCTCGCCGATGCGGTACCCCGCGCTCCCCGCGCTTGCAGACACGCGCTTCTGGACGCTCGCTTCGACTATGACTTGCGGCACGCGCGGCCGACCTTCCTGGCCGAGCGGTCGCCGAACCTGCCCGGCCTCGCGTACCTCGCCGGGCACAAGCACACGAACGTGACGAGCCGGTGCATCCACATCGCCCGCCGCGCGGGCCGCGACGTGTTGGAGGGCCGACGTCGGGGCGGAATACCGGTGCCATTTCGGTCTCCGACCGCAGGTGTCAGGAACGGCCCCTCAGCGGGCCGCCCTGGAAGTCGTTGATTCTATTGGTGCGAAAGGGGGGAGTTGAACCCCCACGGTGTTTCCACCACAGGAACCTGAATCCTGCGCGTCTGCCAATTCCGCCACTTTCGCGCCGGACGCGGATTTCTCCCCGCGGCCGGGTCGTTTCCTATCCGACCTGCCGGCCCGAGTCAAGCACCCGCGCATCCGCCCAGCAGCACGACCCACAGGCCCAGCAAGGCCCCGAACACCAGGCTGTCGGGCACGAACAGGAAGACCGCCAGGTACATCGCCGCCTTCTTCGCCGACTCGACCGCCTCGTAGGTCCGCGCCTCGACCTCCGGCAGTTGCGGCGCACCGCGGCGGATCCGCTCCGCCAAGTCCGGCGCGGGCGCCGCCCGCGAGCCCGTCCCCGTCTCCGGCGTCACGAGGTTCTCGACACCGCACCAGGCGCAGCGGCGGACGTCGACATCCGAGGCAGGGGCTGGCGGCCGGCCGTCGGGCTCGTCGAGGGCGCCCGCGGTGCGAGGGGCGCCCGGAGCGCCGGAGGGGTTCCGCGCGGGAAGGGCGGCGCCGCAGTTGCGGCAGCGCGCGGCGCCGCCGGCGTCGCAGGCCGGCAGCGCCGTCACCAGGCGCCGGAACGCATCCACCTTGCGGCGCACCCAGGCCACCAGCAGGAGCATGGCGGGAATGTCGGCCGCGCCGGTGGTGGCCAGCGCGAGCCCCATCGCCGTCGCGTCGCGGCCGGACGTGTTTCCGTACACCAGGTTCTTGGCGCCGGCGAAGACGAAGATCGACGCCCACAGGCCGCCGGCGAACAGCGCGTAGAACCGGACCGTGGAGAGTTTCCGTTCCACATCCCGTACGCGTTCGAGCAGCGGTGCGAGGCGCGCGGCGTGGCTTCCCGGCGCCCGGCGTGCTAGCTTCCGCCGCGCAACGCGGGAGGAGAACGCGATGACGAGCAAGAGGATCCTGGGCATCGGCGGGGCGGCGGCGCTGGCGGCGGCGGCGTGCACGGTGACGGTGTCGTTCTGGTCGGGCAGCGAGTCGTCCGTGTCGCTCGACTGGACGATCCACCGGGTCGCGCCGTCCGCGGCGCTCTGCGCCGCCGTGGGGGGCGACCACGTGATCCTGCGGGTGGCGGAGAGCGACCCGGGATGCACGGTGGGCGAGGCGGGGTGCGGGGAGGGTCGGGCCGACTGGGTCTGGCCGTGCGCCGACGGGACGTCGGACACGGGGCTGGTGTTCCAGCCCGCGACGTTCTACATGGCGTGGGCGCTGATCGGCGGCGACGGCAGCGTGCGCGAGGCGACGGCCTGGCAGTCGGTGACGCTGCGGGCCGGCGCGAACCGGTACACCTTCGACTTCACGCCCGGCTGGGCCGGGCCGCCGGACGCGGCCGCGGTCAGCCGCTGGACGATCGACGGCGCCGCGGCGGACGCGGCGACGTGCGCCGCCGCCGGCGCGGAAACCGTGCGGCTGACCTACCGCATCGCCGGCGCCGCGGCCGAGACCAGCGAGGACTACGCCTGCGCGGCGGGCACCGCCACCACCGGCAACATCTTCCGCATGACGCAGCGCTACGAGTTCCGCTGGACGCTGCTCGACGCAGCCGGAACGGCGCTGGCCGTCGCGCCCGCCACCGGCTGGCAGGCGCACACGATGACCGCGGGGGACAATCCGTTCGCGATCGATTTTCCCTCGCCGTCCGGGCCCGACGCTTCGATCGCCGCGCACTGGACGATCCGGGGCGCCGCGGCGGACGCCGCGAGCTGCGGGGACGCCCTGGCCGCGACCGTCCGTCTCCACTGGCGGGAGGCCGGTGCCGGCGAGGAGGCGACGGTGGACTGGACCTGCGCGGACGGCGCCGGCACGACGGCCGCGCTGTTCGACTCGACGATCGACTACGAGCTGGCCTGGGAGCTGCTCGACGCGGACGAGCAGCCGCTGGCGCGGATCGATTGGGCCGCGTTCGATCCGGCGGCGGGGGAGAACGCGCTGGAGGTCGATTTCGCGGTGGGCGGCCGCCTGACGGTGACGCTGGAGTGGGCGGACAAGGTGGCGGACCCGGCGTGGGGCGACTGCGCCCTGCCGCCGGACGACGTGGCGGAGATCGGCTACGAGCTGTTCGACCCGGCGACGAGCACGGTGTTCGACGCGATCGACATCGCCACGGCGCCGATGTCCTGCACGACGACGTTGGAGTGGACGAACGTGCCGTTCGCGAGCTGGACGCTGGCGGTGGACGGCCGGGCCGCCGCGCCGGCCACCGCGACGTGGCACGCCGAGTGCGCGGACCTGGTGGTCGACGCGGTGACCGGCAACGCGGCGACGTGCCGGGTCTCGATGACGGCGCCGTAGCGCGGCTTCGGCTCGAACGACCCGGCCGGGCGTTCGAGCGTCCCGCGGGGGGAAATCGTCCGACCCCGTTCCGGTCCCGCGGACGACGGACGCGGGCGCGGCGACGGCGCCGCGCGGCGCACAGTCTGCCGTTCGTGCGTCGCCGGTGCGGCAGGACGGAAGGCGCCGGCCGGGCAGGCGGGCCGGGTCTCAGCCCCCGGGGGTTCCCGCGTCGGGGTCCGTCTTGGGCCGGTCGGCATCGACCTCGTCCTTGATCCGCGGACCGCCGTCGGGCTCCGCGCCGGCGCCGGCGTCGGCGGAGCTGCGGACGCCGGTGCCGATCACGTTGGCCGGGAGAGCGGGCGCCTCGGGCAGGACGGGGACCGCGTCGGAGGCGTAGTAGCGGTCGGCCCAGACGCGGAACAGTCCCAGGCCGGAATCGACGAGCGGGTCGGTGAGGCCGAAGCGGAAGAGGACGCGGTCGTCGCGGCCGGCCCAGGTGAAGTCGAAGGTCTTGGCCAGATCCTGATCCTCGATCCGGCGCATCAGTTCGGCCCAGCGCGGAGCTTCCTCGGGGGCGGCGAGGCGGAGGCCGCCGAGCACCTGGAGACGTTCGCCCCCCGTGATGCGCAGGTAGCCGCCGCCGAGCCGTCCGATGTCGGCGCCGGAGAGGGCGCGGGTGAGGAAGCGCAGGTGCGGTCCCAGCGTGCCGGAGTCGGCGACGGCGAAGAGCGTCGGCGGAGGCGTCTCGTCCGGCGCCTCGCCCGCGGCCGGCTCGGACTGCATCAGGCGGCGGAGCTGGTAGACGAGCTGCGGCTGGCCGCCGCGGCCGCGCTGGCCGTCGAGCGCGGCGAGGAGGGGGGTGACGTTGAGGCGGTGGACCACGAGCAGGATCCCGGGTTCGGGGAACAGGTAGATCCACGGGGTCCGTTCGGCGTGTTCGCGGTCGACGGTGACGGCCGCGCGGCGCGCCATCGTCGACCAGCTCGGCTTGCCGCCGGCCAGCGTGATCTGCCGGCCGATCATCGCGGCGATCTCGGCGTCGGTCAGCCCGTGACGGATCAGCACGACGGTCTTGGAGCGGTCGGTGGGGTCCGACGAGGTGATGTAGAGTTCCTCGGCCCGTTCCAGCAGCTCGGCCTCCACGTGGCCGACCATCGTCTGGTAGTCCGGGAGGGCGCGCAGCAACTCGGCCACCCCGTTCGCGTGCGGGCCGTCGTGGATCGCGCGCAGGTTGAGATACGCCATCACGGTGGCATCGACCGGCGCGTAGCGCAGCAGGTCGGGACGCTCCGGATTGATCGCGAGATGGATCGCCTCCGGGTCGCCGGCGAAGAAGTCGTTCGTCGCGGCGATCGCGGCGTCGCCGCCCCAGTCGTTCCAGGGGCCGATCTGTTCGAGCGGCGAGCGGAGGGCGTCGGGGGCCAGGCCGCGGCCGTGCGTCGCGTCGGTCGCGCCGAAGTAGCGGTCCGCGGCGCCGAAGTCCTCCGAGTCCCAGTCGCTCATCCGCAGGCGGGGGTGGAGCGGGTCGTACGGATCGCCGTACTCGCTGCTCAACGTCAGCTGATCGTCGTTCGTCTCGTCGGCGGGCGTCGCCTGGGGTATCCGCGGCGTGCGCGGCGGGCGGGGCCGGCGCGGCCGTTGCGGCTCGTCTGCGGGCGATTCGGCCGGCGGCTTGGGCTCCTCCGCCGGCCGGGGCTCCGCCGCCGGGGGTTGGGGCTGCGGCGAGGTCGGCTTGGCCTCCTTCTCCGGTTTCGGCGGCCGGGGTCGCGGCGGCCGCACCGTCTCGGGCGGCGGTTGGAACAGGTCGAGCAGGACGGTCTGGGCCGGGCGTCGCCGGCCGATGTCGCCGAGGCCGGCGGCGTCGAGCGCCTGGAGGGAGACGTGGTGCAGTCCGACGGAGACGAGGCCGAACAGAGCCCAGGCGGTCGCCGCCTGGCGGCGTTCCCGGCCGCGGCGGCGCCTCTCGATGGCCCTCCAGTCCGTCACCCGGCCTCCCTCGCGCCGTTCCATACGACAGCGAGCCGGCGGCCGCAAGAACCGCTCGTCCCGACAACCCCCGGTCCCCGGCGCGCATTCCCGGGAGCGCCGGCGGTCCCGCTCCGGTACGCCTCGTGCATCCGCCTCCGGCCGCGGCGTCCGCCGCCCGGCCGGCCGGGGCGGCGTCGCGTTCGTTCCGGGGGTTGGAACCATCCGGAACGGTTCGGCTTGGACGGCCGGGAGCGGGCCGCATTCGACGCGGCCCGCCGCACCGGCGGGGCCGACCCGGGAGACGGTTCTTCGCAGGGCGCGAAGGGTCGTACGCACCCCGGGCACCCGCCGGAGGGGAGATCGAGTAGGATGGGCGAGCCTGCGATGGACCGCGAAGCGCTGGACCTGGTGATCGAGACGGTGCGCGAGTACGCCGCCCGGAAGCTGCCGCTCGAGCGGCGGCTGGCGATCGACCGGACCGAGGAATCGACCGAGGCGATCGTGCGCGAGTTGACCGGTCCGGAGATCGGGCTGCACCTGGTGTTCCTGCCCGAGGCGTACGGCGGGATGGACGGCGGGGCGTACGGGCTGTACCGGGTGTGCGAGGCGCTGGCGCGGATCGACCTGGGGATCGCCACCTCGCTGTTCGCCTGCGCGCTGGGAACGGACCCGTTGCGGGTCGGGGCGACGCCGGCGCAGAAGGAACGCTGGTTGCGGAAGATCGCGGAGCGGGGGCTGGTGGTGGCCTACGGCGCCACCGAGCCGAACGCGGGGAGCAACCTGGCGGCGCTGCGGACGACGGCGGAGCCGGTGCGGGACGCCGCCGGCAACGTCACCCACTACAAGCTCAACGGGGAGAAGCAGTTCATCACGAACGGGGCGATCGCGGATCTGTACACGATCCTGGCCAGGACGCCGGGCGGTCCGTCGTTCTTCGTCGTCGAGCGGGGGACGCCGGGGCTGGCGCCGGGGCGCACCGAGGAGAAGCACGGGATCCGCGCCTCGAACACGGCGCAGGTGATCCTCGAGGACTGCGTGGTGCCGGCCGACCAGCTCGTGGGACTGGAGGAGGGGCGGGGGCTCGAGCACGCGGCGAAGGTCTTTTCGTACACGCGGCTGATGGTGGCGGCGTTCGGACTGGGGTCCGGGGAGGAGGCGTTGGCCCGGGCGACGGCCTACGCCCGGGACCGCGTCCAGTTCGACTCGCCGCTGATCGCCAAGCAGGGGTTCACGCACCGGCTGCTCGTCCCGCACGCGGTGCGGCTGTCGGCGGCGCGGGCCTACATCGAGGAGGTGGCGGCGCGGCTGGACGGCGGGAACGAACCGGACCTGCCGACGGAAGGGGCGATTGCGAAGCTGGTCGCGACCGAGGCGGGCAACCGGGCGGCGGAGGCGGCGATCCAGGCCCACGGCGGCTACGGCTACGTCCGGGAATACGAGGTGGAGAAGATCAAGCGCGACGTGCGGATCACGATGATCTACGAGGGGACGAGCGAGATCCTGATGTCGGTGATCGCGCTGACCCGCTGGCAGGACACGCTGCGCACCAAGGGCCGTTTCCACCTCGACCTGGCCGACGAACTGGAGCGGCTGGACAAGGAGGGGGCGGCCGGCGGGCCGACGCTGGCGCTGGCGTTCCGCGCGCTGGCGGCGACGCTGGCCGAGGCGCGCCGGCAGCGGCTGACGCGCAGCCAGCACGTGCAGTTCCGGCTCGCCGAGACGATGGCCGAGCTGGAGGCGGCCGGCGCGCTGGTGCGCAAGGCGGTCCGCGCGGG
>JAAZOP010000039.1 GCA_012797735.1 Myxococcales bacterium | reverse complement strand
TTTCGACGACCTCGTCACCACCGCCCCCGTCGCGATGGGCAAGACCACGACCCCCGCCGGAGGACCGCCCGCCCCGAAGGAAGCGCCGAAGGCCGAGCCCGCCGCGGCGCAACGCCCGGCGCCCAAACGCCCCTCCGTCCCCCCGTCACCCCCGACGGCCGCCGCGCGCCGACCCTCCGTGCCGCCGCCACCCTCGCCGTCCGCGCCCCCGCTCCCGGCGGCCACCGCCGAGACCGAGATTGCCTTCCTCGAAGAGGAGATCCGCGCGATCGATCCCGCCGACCGCCGCCGCGCGGCCTTGCTCCACATGGAGATCGCGCGCCTGCTCGAAGGGTCCGGCGCCGCGCCGTCCAAGGTCGAGGCCCGCGTGAAGCTCGCCGCCGAGATGTGCCCCGACCTGGGCCTCGCCCAGCGCGCCCTGCGCAGGTTCCTCCGCCGGCGGAAGGCGTGGGACGATGTCCTCCAATCGATCGACCGCGAGCTCCAGGCCGCCGGCGACGCCGAGACCCGCGCCGTCCTGCTCGTCCTCCGCGGGCGACTCCTGCGCGACGCGTTGCGCCGCCCCGAGGCCGCCGACGACTTCGAGAAGGCCCAGACGCTCGCCCCCGCCGATCCCTCCGCCGTCGAAGCCCTGCGCATCCTGCACATCGCTGAGGGCGAATGGGCCAAGGCCGCCGCCGCCCTCGAACGCGCCGCCGCCGCCGCCGACCCGGCGCGCGCCACCGAACTCCGTCGCGAGGCCGCCCTGCTCCGCGAACACGCCCTCGACGAACCCCAGGCCGCCCTCGGCCTGTGGGAACTCGTCCTCGCCGCCAACCCCACCGAACCCCAGGCCCTCGCCGCCGCCGAACGCCTCTACGCCGCCGCCGGCCGATGGCTCGACCTGTGCCAGACCCTCGTCCGCTTCGCCCACGCCACCCCCGACCCCGCCGCCAAGCACGCCGCCTTCCTGCGGGCCGGACTTCTCGCCGCGGAACGACTCGGCGATACCCCCCGCGCCGCCGAGTGGCTCGAAGAGGCCGCGCGCGTCCGCCCCGACGCCCCCGAACCCCTCGACGCCCTCGCCGAGGTCCACCGCCGGGCCGGCGACGCCGCCGCCTGGGAAGCGGCCCTCGCCCGCCGCGCCGCCCTCGCCGTCGAACCCAAGGAACAGGCCGCCTTCGCCGTCCGCCGCGCCCTCATCCTCGCCGAACGACTGGGCCGGCGATCCGAAGCCGTCGCCCTCCTCCGGCAGGCCCACGCCGACCTGCCCGCCGACCCCGCCGTCACCCAGGCCCTCCTCGCCCTCCTCGGCGCCGAAGGCCAGACCGCTGAACGCACCGCCCTCCTCCTCCTCGAAGCCGAACGCATCGCCGAACGCGCCCCGCGCGCCGAAGCCCTGTTCCGCGCCGGCGAGGCCTGCGACCGCGTCCCCGAGGCCGCCGACGCGGCCCGGTCCGCCTACGAGCGAGCCCTCGAGGCCGTCCCCGAACACCGCGGCGCCTTCGACGCCCTCCAGCGCCTCCACGAACGCGCCCGCAACTGGAAGGCCCTCGCCGACCTCCTCGCCCGCCGCATCCCCCTCGCCGCCGACGACGCCGAACGCCGCACCCTCCTCCGCCGTCTCGCCTCCGTCCGCGAAGAGCGCCTCCAGGACAACGACGGCGCGATCGAAACCCTCGAACGCCTCCACGAACTCCATCCCCAGGACGTCTCCGTCCTCCGGGACCTCCAGCGGCTCTACGCCGCCACGGGACGATGGGCCGAACACGTCGCGCGGCTCAAGGCCGAGGCCGAACAGACCGCCGGCGCCGAACCACGCGCCCAACTCCTCGCCCGCGCCGGCGCCGTCCTCGAAGAACGCCTCGACGACCAGGCCGGCGCCCGCGCCGCCTACGAGGCCGCCGTCCAGGCCAAGAGCGACCACCGCCCCGCCCTCGAAGCCCTCGCCCGACTCGCCGCCCGCGCCGGCCGCTGGCCCGAACACCTCCAGTTCCTCGACCGCACCCTCCCGGGCCTCCCCGCCGCCGAACAGGCCGAACGCCTCCTCGCCTCCGCCCGCATCGCCGCCGAAAAACTCGGCGACGAAAAGGACGCCGTCGCCCGCTGCCGCCGCGCCCTCGAAGGCTACCCCGGACACCCCGCCGCCCTCGAAATGCTCGCCGCCCTCCACGAACGCCGCAAGGAGTGGCGCGAGTTCGCCGAGGTCGCCGCCGTCCTCGCCTCCGTGGAGAAGGACCCGCCGCGGCAGGCCGCCACCCGCGTCCGCCTCGGCGACGTCCTCGCCGAACGCCTGGAACAGCCGGTCGAGGCCGAGTCGCAGTACCGCGCCGCTCTTTCCGCCGTGCCCGGCTACGAACCGGCGTTCCTCGGCCTCGAACGCGTCCTCCTCCGCACCGGCGACTGGACCGGCCTGCGCGAGGTCTACCGCGCCGCCGCCGACGCCGTTCCCGAAGGGCCCGCCCGCGCCCCCTGGCTGTGCAAACTCGCCGCCGTCCTCGCCTGGCGCCTCGAACGCCGCCGCGAAGCCCTCGGCGTCATGGACCAGCTCCTCGCCGTCGCCCCCGACGACCCCGCCGCCCTCCGCGACGCCCTCCTCCTCCGCGTCGCCGACAAGCAGTGGCGCGAGGCCGCCGACCTCCTCGCACGCCTCGGCGCCGGCTCCGCCGATCCCGCCGTCGCCTCCGCCTGCCTCAAGGAGGAAGCCTCCCTCCGCGAAGCGCAACTCCGCCAGGAAGCCGGCGACCGCCTCGCCGCCGCCCTCGAACGGAAGCCCGACGACCGCGAGACGATCGCCCTCTGCGCCGAGGTCGCCCCGGACGCCGTCTCGCCCGCGATCCTCCTCGCCCGACAACTCGCCGTCACCGCCGACCCCCCCGAACGCGCCCTCCTCCGCCTCCGCCTCGCACTGGCCATGCAGGACGCCGGCGAGGAAACCGCCCTGTTCGGCGTCGGCGACATGGCCGCCCGCGAGGCTTCCACGTTCCTCCCCGCCGTCCGGCTCGCCCGACAGGCCGCCGAACGACAGGAGGACTGGCCCCGCGCCGTCCAGCTCCTCGAACAGGAAGGCTCCCCCGAGACCACCGCCCGACCCGCCGCGCGCGTCGAAGCCCTGCTCCGCGCCGCCGAACTCTCCGCCGCCAGACTCGGAGACATCGCCCGGGCCCGCGACCTGCTCCAACGCGCCTTCGACGCCGGCCCCGCCGACGAACGCGTCGCCGCCGCCCTCGCCGCGCGCCTGCGCGAGGACCGGGACTGGGCCGGCCTGGCCCGCATCCTCCGGCGCCATGCGGGCGCCGTCGAACCGTCCCACCGCCCCGCCGTCCTCTTCGAGCTCGCCCAGGTCCTCCGCGAGCATCTCGAATCACCCGCCGACGCCGCCGCCGTCCTGGACGAACTCCTCGCCGTCGACCCGCGCCACGCCCGCGCCCATATCAT
>JAAZOP010000459.1 GCA_012797735.1 Myxococcales bacterium | reverse complement strand
TGGTCGCCGCCGCGGGCGCCGACGGGCGCCGGACCGCCGCGGGCCGCTCGGGCTCCACCGCCGGACGCGGCGGTTTGCGGCGCAGGACCGTCGGGGCAATCCGCTCCTCCACCACCGACTCGCGCTTCGACTTCTCGACGTGACGCTGGATGGCGCCCGCCTGCTCTTCCTCGATCGCGCTCATGTGGTTGCGGACGTTGATCCCGAGGGCGCGGCACGCCTAGAGAACGTCGGCGTTCTCGACGCCGAGCTCCTTGGCCAGTTGGTAGACGCGTCGCTTGAGCATCGCCTAATCCCCGGTCCCCGCCGTCGCGCGCGGCGCGACGGGCGGCCAAACCCACGACAGCGCCCGGGCCACGCTCGCGCGCCCGCGCGCCTTCCGCTCGCATCGCTCGTCCCGGCAGACGTACGCGCCGCGCCCCGGCCCCCGCCCGGGCACGAGGCCGGCGAGCCCCGCGCTCCAGCGCTGCAGTTGGGCCGCCGGCAGGCGCCGCCGGCACGCCACGCACATCCGCCGCGGTGTCACGACGACTTCCCCCCTCCGGAGCGCCGGCTCCCGGCCTGCGGCGCGCCGTCCGGCGCCTCGTCGAGTTCGTCCTCGATGTCGCCCCAGTCCTCGATCTCGTCCGGGTCCGTCACCGACTTGCGCGCCGCCTCCACGGGGGATGCCGGCGGCTCCTCGGCCTCCGCCTCGCCTTCCTCGACCACGGAGCCGGGCGGCAGCACGGCCGAAGGCGTCTCCTCGGCGGCCGGCTCGGGCTCGGCGGCGCCGGCCGGGCCGGGCGCCTCCGCTCCCGTCTCGCGCCGGAGCTGCGACTCGAGCTCCCGGATCTGCTGGGCGCTGGCGACGATCTGCCGCGCCTTGCGGATGCCGAGACCGGTCCGGAGGGCGAAGTTGTCCGGATTCTCCGACGCGATCGACTCGACCGTCGCGTAGCCCAGGGCGCGGAGATTCTCGATCGCGCGCTGCCCGAGGCCGCGCACCAGACCGAGCCGTTCGCGCTCCCCCAGACGCCGGCCCTGCGCGATCGCGTCGGCGAGCTTCCGCCGGTGCTGCTCGTCCAACCCCTGCTCCGCCGCCGCCAGGATGCGCGCCGCGGCCTCGGGACCGCCGAGGCCCGGGATCGCGGCGATCTCGGTCGGCTCCGCCTCCGCCAGGTCCTCCAGCGTGCGGAACCCCAGCTTGTACATGCTGCGGGCCAGGTCGGGGCCGACGCCGTCGACGGCGGCGAGGACGCCGATCGCCTCCTCCTCCTGCTGCGCGAACTGGCTCTCGCCGACGATGTCGAGCTTCCAGCCGGTGAGCTGCGAGGCGAGGCGGACGTTCTGGCCGCGACGGCCGATCGCCAGCGACAGCTTGTCGTCCGGGACGATGAGCTGCATCGCCCCCTCCGCCTCGTCGATGATCACCCGCGCCACCTCGGCCGGCGCGATCGCATTGCAGACGAAACGCGCCGGGTCCTTGTCCCACTCGACGATGTCCACCTTCTCGCCGCGCAGCTCCTGGACGACGGCCTGGACGCGGGCGCCCTTCATGCCGACGCAGGCGCCGACGGGATCGACGTCGGCGTCGCGGGAGGCGACGGCGATCTTCGAGCGCGACCCGGGCTCGCGGGCGGCCGAGACGATCCGCACGATCCCCTCGTAGATCTCCGGCACCTCCTGCTCGAACAGCTTGATCAGCAGCCCGATGTCGGCCCGGGAAAGGCGGATCGGCGGCCCCTTGGCCTCGCGGTCGACGTCCTTCACGTAGGCCTGGACGCGGTCGCCGATACGGTACGACTCGCGCGGCGCCTGCTCGGACGGTTCGAGCACGGCCTCGGCGCGGCCGAGGTCGACGATGATCGCCCCCTTCTCGTAGCGCCGCACGATGCCCGTCACCAGCTCGCCCTTGCGGTCCTTGTACTCGCGGTAGACGATCTCCCGCTCGGCATCGCGGATCCGGTGGTTGATCACCTGGCGGGCCGTCTGCGCCGCGATGCGGCCGAACCCCATCATCCGGTCGCCGAGCCGCAGCAGCTTGCCGAACTTCTTCTCCTGCTCTTCCCGCCGCGCCCGCTCGTGCTCGAGGTAGAAAATCTGGAACCCCAACTCCTCGCCGGGCTCGGCCTCCAGACCGGCCTCCCGGACCTCCTCGAGCGACACCTCGCGGACGTCGTCGGACACCCGCTCCACCACCTTCATGTACTGGAACAGATCGACCTGCCCGGTCTCGGCGTTGTACCGCGCCTCGAGCTGCCGGAGGGGGCCGAGGGCCTTGTGGGCCGCGTTCTGGATCGCGGCCTCGATCGCTTCGATCAACACCTTCCGGTCGATCCCCTTGTCGCGGCTGACGTGATCGATGATCGCATCGATCGTGACCGTCGGAGCCGCCGGAGCCTGTTGCTTCCTCATCGCTTCCTCGCCTTGCTTCCCGGACGCCCGGGCTTGACGGGCGCCTCGACCTCGTACAGCAGCCGTGCGGCGGCGATCGCGGCGAGCGGAACGCGCCGGGGGGCCGCCGGCCCGCCCCGCGCCTCGCCGGGCACCACCCACACCGCCTCGGCATCCACCGCCGCCAGCATGCCCCGCACCAGCCGCGAACCCTCGACCGCCTCGACCGTCCGCAACTCCACCCGCCGCCCGCGATGGCGCACGAAATCGGCCGGCCGCACCAGCGGCCGCTCCAGCCCGGGCGACGACACCTCCAGCACGTACGACCCGGGAACGACCCCCTCCGCATCGATCGCCGCGCCGACCTCGCGCGAAACCCGGCTGCACGCATCGACCGACACGCGGCTGCCCGCATAGGGCGGCGGCAACGGGTCCCGCTCCGGGTCGAAGGGCCGTTCCGCCGCCTGCCATTGCTCCGGCGTCGGGTCGGGCTGGATCGTGTCGAGGAACACCGTGACGATGGCGCGCTTGCGCCCCTGGCCGAAGCGTACCCCGACGACATCGCAGCCGAATGCCGCGGCGATCGGCCGCGCCAACGCCTCGATGCGCCGTCCGATGTCGTCCATCGTCCACCCCGCCGCCAAAAAAAAGGCGGACCGCCCGTCGGGAGGTCCGCCTCGCATCGCAAAGCGGCGCCTACCTGTCCGGGGCGCTACATACCGATCCGTCGCACGGAAAGCAAGGGAAAAACGACCGGGGTCACGCCGGGGCCCGCGTGTACTCCTCCCGCACCCGCCACATCGCGTCGCCGGCCAGCTCCAGCCGCAGGACCCGCACCACCAGCCGCACCCCGTCCTCGACCCACTCGTGCAACATCGACCCCGGCCTCTCGGGATCCGGACGCGCGCCGCCCGACGGCGCCCCGCGACGCTGCTCGATCCGCGCCACCAGCCCGCTCGCGTCGGGCTCGCTGCGCTGCGGCCAGTGGTCGAGCACGATCAGCCCGAGGCCGCCGTGCTGCTTGTCGAAATACGCCCCGCCCCCCTCGAACTCGGGCGACTCGAGCCCCAGGCCCGGGGTGCCGTCGGGCAGCCGGTCGTCGAAGCAGTCGATCCCCGCCGCCTCCAACGCCCGGCGCGCCTGCTCGACCGTCATGCCGAAGTGCAGCGGACCCCAGGCGGGCCTCTCCGCCAGATCGGCCGGCCCGGAAGGCACCACCGGCATCGCCTGGAGCGACGCCGGCCGCGGCGCTTCCTGGCCCGACGACAGCAACTCGCGCCGGCGCACGGTGGACAACACCGGCGGCGGCTGGTGGGGCCGACCGCCCCGGCCGCGCCGCGCGTCGCTTCGCCCCCCGCGACGCCCCCCGCTCCCTCCCCTGCCGTTGCTCCCCTGGGACGAGCCCCTCATCACCAACCACTCCGTCTGACTTGCGCCGGCCGCTACAGCGCCGGCGGCTCGAACAACTCGATCGTGTCCAGCGGGTTCCCCCCGGCGTCCAACCCGCCCACGTAGCCGATCTGCCCCGTCGGCAACCGCACCACCGCGCCCTGCGCCCGCGGCGTGCGCAGCGGGTAGCGCACCGCGAGCCCCGTCACCGTGTTGAGGATCACCGCGTCCGCCACGGGGCGATCCGTCGCGTCCACCCCGCCCACCAGCACCGCGCGCGGGTCCTCGTGACCCGGGTCGATCCCCACGCCGACCGCGTCGGCCATCCCGCCGACGGCCGCGAGCATCGGGCCCGCGGCGGACCAGACGGAGCAGCCGGCCGCGGGGTCGAGGCAGGCGCCGTCGAAGATCCAGACGGAGGTCGCCAGCCGCCCCGTCGCATCGTACCCGCCGGCCACCACCGCGCGGCTCGCCCCGACCCGGATCACCGTGTGCCGCGTCCGCACCTCGTCCACGACCGACGGCGTCAGGTCGTCCTCGATCGCGCCGGTGGCGGGGTCGAGCAGCGCCGCGAACGGCATGCCGGGCTCGTTGCCGCCGACCACCAGGAAACGCAGACCGTCGGGGGTCTGGATCGGGACCCCCGCGGGGTCGTTGCGATCGGCGGTGCCGTCGAGCTTCCGGAGCCCGGCGGCGTCGGCCCGGACGAACGCCGACACGGGCGCATCCGAGCCGTCCAGCCCGCCCCACAACAGGGCGCTGCCGTCGCCGAGCGTCGCGAAGCGCGGACCGGCCCAGACCTCCGGCACCCCCGCCGGCAACGGCAACGGGGTCCAGGTCGCCGCCGGACCGTTCCAGAGGTCGGCCTGGGTCGAGGCCGTCACGCCTCCGACGAGCAGGATCTGGTCGGCGTTGAGCGCCAGCATCGCGAAGCGCGAGCGGGCCGCGGGGAGCACCGGCACGTCGGCCGGCGGGACCGGGGCCATCGCGTTGAGGTCGAACAGCTCCACCGTCTGCGTCACCCCCGTCGCCGTCGAGCCGCCCGCCACCATCAGCCCACCGTCGCCCGTCACCGCCGCCCCGTGGAGCATCCGCGCCGTGGCCAGCCGCAGCGTCGCCGGCGCCAGCGACCACTGGCCCGGCGTCAACACCAGCACCCCGACGCTCAACGTCCGGCCCGAGACGATGTCGAACGGGATCGATCGGCCGCGCGCCCGGACGCTCCCCGTCGCGTCCTCGGCGGTGACCTCGAGCACCGCGGTCGCCTCGCTCTCCGGGAAGGTGTACGTGAACACCAGCTCGGTCCGCGTACCGACGTCGTCGGGAATCGTCTCCACGAAGGTCGCCACGTTCGGCTTCTGGAAGGTGAGGACCAGCCGGGTCAGGCCGACGAGCGGGTTCACGCCGTCGGGCACCAGGACGTGGGCGACGATGCGCGCGGGCGTCGCCTCCTCCCCGTCGCAGCCGGCCGGCAAGGCCGCCGCCAGCATCGCGACCACCGGCCACCACGCCGCGCGCCGCCTCCGAGCCGCCCCCGCAGCCCCCGCTCGCCGCTCGACCATCACTCCACCTCCGGCACCCGGACGACGTAGATCCGGGCGCCCAGCACGGAGCGCCCGGACAGCTCGAACATCGTCCCCGTCCAACTGCGCGCCTCCAGCCCGTCCGTCCGCTGCGTCACCTCGAAGTCGTTGAGGCCCGGCTGCAGCGGCACCCGCACCGCGAACGTGCCGTCCGCCTGCACCGTCCCCTCGCTCCACGCCGCGGGACGCAGGGCGTAGTTCCACACCCGCACCGTCGCCCCGGGCTCGCCCCGGCCGCGGAACTCGGTCTCGGCGTCGCGCGTCAGCACGTCCAGGGCCTCGAGATCCACCGCCGGACCGCGCCAGAAAGACCCGGCCCCGGCGCCGACCGTGGTCGGCGGCTCGCCCGGACTCTCGTACCGCACGCGGCCGCCGCCGCCCTGGCCGCCGGCTCCCCCGGCCGTCCCGGCCGCGCCGCCTCGTCCCCCCTGCACTTCCAGGGAGAGCGTGCCCTCCCAGCCGGC
>JAAZOP010000038.1 GCA_012797735.1 Myxococcales bacterium | reverse complement strand
GCGCCGCGGCGGGTCGTGATCTTCGGGGCCGGACACGTCGGCGCGGCGACGGCGCGGGTGGCGCGCGACGCGGGGCTGCTGCCGCTGGTGCTCGATGATCGGGCCGACCTGCTGGAGCCGCTGGCGGCGGAGGGGATCGCGGTCCGCGCGGCGCCGGCGGAGGGTGCGGTGGCGGCGGCAGGGCTGCGGCCGGAGGACGCGGTGGTGGTGGTGACGCGGGGCCACGCGCACGACGAGCGGATCGCGACCGACGCCTTGCGGGGCGAGCTGGCCTACGCGGGGATGATCGGCAGCCGGCGGAAGGTGGCGGTGACACGCGAGCGGCTGGCGGAGGCCGGCATCCCGCCGGAACGTATCGCGGCGCTGCACGCGCCGATCGGGATCGACATCGGCGCCGAGACGCCCGGCGAACTCGGGGTGTGCATCGTGGCCGAGGTGATCCGGGTGTTGCGCAAGGGGGCGTGAGGGACGGAACAAGGGAGCGACGGGTCGCGCGCGGCGGCGCACGGGCCGGACCGGCCGGAAATTTGACCCCGCGGC
Source organism: Myxococcales bacterium (assembly GCA_012797735.1). Lineage (GTDB taxonomy): Bacteria > Myxococcota_A > Polyangia > DRWM01 > JAAZOP01 > JAAZOP01. Next base: position 9,781 of record JAAZOP010000038.1, on the reverse strand, counting down.
CCGGATCGCGCTGGATCCAGGCCATGCAGAACCAGGCGTCGTCGTCGGTCAGGGAGATGGTGGATCGGATCGGGAGCATTCTCCGGCGGCAGGCCGAGCTGTACGAGGAACAGCAACGGCTGCTCGACGAGCTGTCGGCGCTGCGGGCGGAGAAGGACGACCTGCTGCACGCGGCACGCCGGGCCCACCCGGCGGCGACGGAGTAGCGCCGCGGAGCCGTACGGCGGCGGGCGCGGCGACAGACGCGACGCCGCGAAGCGGAACCCCTACCGTTCCACGCACGCCTGCTGATACGCTGACCGCATGATGGAACAGGGATCGGAATCGCAGCGTGGGTGTCCGTCACGCGGGTGGATGCGCGCTTGGGCGTGGGCGTGGGCGTGGGCCTGGGCGGCCTGCGGCGGCGGCCCCGCCGGCGAAATTGCGCTCGGGGAGGGGCCCGCGCGGGTCGTCGTGGCGCGCGAGCCGTTCGACCTGACGGTGGAGCTGGCCGGCGGGTCGCGTTGGGCCGCGCCCGCGTCCGACGACCCGGCGCTGGGGCTCGTGTAGTTCGGGGTCTACGACGGGCGGATGAATCCGAGCCGGTACTACGACCCGCTGGAGCCGGTGCCGGGCCGATGGGTGCGTCCCGGCCGGGTGCGCTCGGCGACGCTGGCCGGCGACCACGCGGAGCTGGTCGTCGAGGTCGACCCGCTGGTCGGCGAGGCGCTCGAGGTGACGATCGACCGCGGGTGCGACGGCACGGCGGAGGGGTCGAGCGGGCGGTGCCGGGCGACGGTGCGGCTGTCGGTGCGGAATCCCGGGTCCGTGGCGTTCACGCGGGTGTCGTGGGGGTTGGCGGCGGACGAGGCGCTGTACGGGCTGGGGGAGCGGTTCGACGAGCCGAACGCGCGGGGCCGGCGGCACGCGATGCAGCTCGAGATGGCCGACACGTCGTCGGGGTTGAACGAGGTGCACGTGCCGGTGCCGTGGGTCGTGTCGACGCGCGGCTACGCGGTGCTGGTGGAGGAGACCCGGCCGGCCGGGTTCGACCTGGGGGCGGCGGACCCGGCGACGGCGAGCGCGACGTTCGCGGGGGCGACCGACCTGGTGTTCCACGTGGTGACGGCGGCCGACCCGTGGGTGCTGGCGGGTGGGATCACGGCGCTGGCCGGAAGACCGCGGGTGCCGCCGGGGTGGGCGTTCGGCCCCCAGTTGTGGCGCAACGAGCTGGACGACGGGGCCGAGCTGCTGGCGGACGCGGCGGCGATCCGGGCGCACGACCTGCCGGTGTCGGTGCTGTGGATCGACAACCCGTGGCAGACCGCCTACAACGACTTCACGTTCAACCCGCTGCAGTTCCCGGGAGCGCCGGCGATGATCGCGCAGTTGCACGACGCCGGATACAAGGTGCTGGTCTGGTCGACCCCGTACCTCGACAGCTCGGACGACTCCGCGGTGCGGGCGGGGATGAACCCGGACACGGGGGGACTGTACGAGGAGGCGCGCGAGCGGGGGTTCTTCGCCAGGAACGTCGCCGGCGAACCGTGGGAGTACCCGTGGACGTCCGGGAAGCTGGGCGCGTCGATCGACTTCACGAATCCGGAGGCGAGCGCCTGGTGGAGCGAGACGGCGCGGCGCGCGACGCGACTGGGCATCGATGGGTTCAAGCTCGATTACGGCGAGCTCCTGGTGAGCATCGTCGGTTCGCGGCTCGGGGTGCGGTTCGCGGACGGAACGACCGAGGCGGAAACGCACGCGCGCTATTCGATCCTGTACCATCGGGCCTACCGGGCGGCGCTGGAGGCGGACCGGCCGGACGGGTTCATCATCGGCCGCGGTTCGACCCTGGGCGGACAGGCGGAGGTCGACTGCATCTGGCCGGGCGACCTGGACAACGACCTGTCGTACGCGGGGGAGCCGAACGACGAGGGGGAGGCGGCGGTGGGGGGACTGCCGGCGGCCGTGCACGCCCTGCAGTCGCTGGCGGTGTCGGGTTTCCCGACGTTCGGCTCGGACACCGGCGGGTATCGCGGCGGGGCGCCGGCCAGCGAGGTCCTGGTGCGGTGGGCGGCGCACACCGCCTGGACGCCGGTGATGCAGGTGGGCGGCGCGGGCAACTCGCACAACCCATGGGACACGGCGTTGTACCCGGAGGACTGGGTGCTGCCGGAGATGCGCCGCTCGATGAAGCTGCACCAGCGGCTGTTCCCGTACCTGTACGCCGCGGTCTGCGCGGCGGCGCACGACCCGGGCCCCCCGAGCGTCATGCCGATCGGGCTGGTCTGGCCGGACGACGCCGCGGCGGTCGCCGACGACTGCGCCTACCTGCTCGGCCGCGACGTCCTGGTGGCGCCCGGTTGTCGCGGCGAGGATCCGCGACGGGTGCATCTGCCGCGGGGGACGTGGGTCGACTGGTGGAGCGGCGACGTGCGCTCCGGGCCGGTCGATTTCGACGCGCCGAACCCGCGCGACGCGGCGCCGGCGTTCCTGCGGGCGGGGGCGATCGTCCCGCTGCTGGCGGCGGAGGTCGACACGCTGGTGCCGACGACCGAGGCGACGACCGTCTACGCCTGGGCGTCCCGCGCGCCGCTGACGTTGCGGGTGGTGCCGCCCGCGGCGGGGACCGAGGCGCGATGGCGGGGCGCGGGACATCCCGACACGGTCGGGCGCTGTCCGGACGACGGGTCGGGCCTGACCGAGGTCCGGGTGGCGTGGGACGGCGACTGCCTGGTGTTCGACGTCGCTTCCGCCGACCCCGCCCTGCGTCTCGAGCTCGACTGGCAGGCCGCGTCCGCCGCGGCTCCATCGGCGGTCCCGGGATTCACCGAGGCGCCCGCGGTGGAGGACGTGCTGGGCGGGACCTGCGCCGCCTGCTGGTTCCGGGAGGAAACGACCGGCAAGCTGTTCGCGACGCCGGTGCCGGCACGGATCTGCCGGTAGGGGACGGCGCGACGGATCCCACGGGAACGCTCGCGCGCGAGACGCACCGCCCCCGCCCGCCGGAGAACCGCGGCGCAGGAAGCCAGGGCCGGCGGGAGTCCTGCCGGCGTCAGAAGCGCCAGGGGATGGTGATCAGCAGCTTGTGTTCGAGGCCGCCGAAGCGGTCCTCCCAGCCGCCGAGCGGCGGGGCGATCTCGTAGGCGAGGTCGAGGGTGACGAGGAGGAAGCGGATGCCGGCGCCGAGCCGGACGAAGGGACGCGGGTCGAACCCGTAGTCCTCCGACATCCAGTCGTTGATCAGCTGCAGCGACAGTCCGAAGAGGAGGTGCCAGTCGCCGAACAGGTCGAGGGGGCCCGGGGAGCCTTCCAGGGGGTAGTAGGTGAAGACGAGAGGGAGTTCGAGGGCGCCGGCGAAGTCGCCTTCGAGGCCGGCTTCGACGAGCCAGCGGTCGAGGAGGGTCCAGGCGAAGACGCCGCGGAACCAGACACGGCTGCCGGGACCGTCGGCGTCGAGGGTGTACCAGCGGCGGTCGGCGTCGTCGCAGGTGCGGGAGGAGGGGCAGCCGTACGTCCGCCCCCAATCGACCGCGGCACCGATGCCGAAGGTGAAGGCCCAGTTGCGCGGCGGCTCGTAGTCGCCCTCGACGGCGGAGAGGGCGAGCGGCACGGCGGCGTCGGCGACGACGGGACCTTCGACCCACAGCCGGCCGCCGCTCTCGACCACGTCGCCGGCCACGGGCGCCTCGGGGCGTTGGGGTGGGACGGCGACGACGCGCATCCGCAGGTCGGGCCGGTCGAGAAGGGTCGGGTCGGGCCACAGCTCGACGACGCGGGCGCGGGGTCCTTCGAGCAGGCGGTTGAGGAGGAAGGTGGCCTGGGGATAGGTCAGCCGGGGATCGCGTTTCTCGAACGTGGTGTCGCCGTCCGCACGGAGCTCGAGGGTCACGGGAAGGTCGGGCGGCAACGGGACGCGGGCGACGAGCTGGTCGTCGAACGGGCCGCCCGGAAGGGTCGTGGCGGCGGGGAGGGGTTCGAGCGCGACGGGCTGTCCGTCGAGGAAGGCGCGGAGGCGCCACGTGCCGCGCGTCGCGAACGCGACCAGCGCCTCGCCCCCGGCGCGGGACTGGAGCGGCAGCAGGTAGACCAGATGCACGGTGCGGGCGCCCTCGCCGAACTCGGCGACGAGCCGTGGTTCGCGAAGCTGCAGGTCGGCGGGGCCGGCGAGGGCGGGGCCGGCGAACCCCGCCGGACGGGCCGGGGCGGGATCGGCGAAGGCTTCCGCGGCGGAAACGCCCAGCACGGCGATCAGCACCAGGGTCCGGATGTACGCGCGACGCATCGTCGTCCTCCTGCCGCGCCCGGCGCGGCACCCCCGGCCGTCGTGGGGCGGAAGGCTAGCCAAGGGCCCCGGGGAAGTCGAGAGGGTCGAGCGCGCCGGAGATGAGCGGGACGGCTCAGGGTCGTCCGGGGCCGAGGAACCGCTCGAGGTCGCGGGCGAAGCGCTGCGGCTGGGTGGCCGGCCAGTAGATGCGCCCGCAGCGGGGGCAACGGGCGAAACGGTGCTGGGTGCGGGCGACGTGGGGCGGCACCCAGGCGGCGGCCTCGCCGGGATCCACCGGGCGGAGCAGGGCGTTGCACCGCCCGCAGCGCGTGAACCGGAGTTCGGGGGGCGGCAGGGCATGCCGGGCGAACGTCTCGCGGAGTTGCCCGCCGAGGTCGTCGGCGGCGAGCAGCAGGACGGGGAGGCCGAGCCCGGCGAGGCGCGCCGCGCGGCGGCGGTGGCGGGTGACGAAGGTGCGCCCGGTCCCGCGCAGGCGGGCGAGGAGTTCGTCGTCGCCACGATCCGCACGCGCCTCGGCGTCGGCGCCGAGCAGGCGGAGCCAGCGGGCGAGACGGCCGAGCATCCGGTCGACGAGCAGGGGTGGAAGGGGGTTCCGGGACGGCACGCGGCCAGTCTAGCGCGGACCGCGACGGAGGGCGTGTTCGAGAATCGCGAGCAGCAGGCCGGTCCAGTCGCCGCCGGCGCGTTCCCAGGCGCGGGCGAGGCCGGCGTCGGGCGAGAGGTCGGGGTTGGGGTTGACTTCGAGCACGAACGGCCGGTGGCGCTCGTCGAGGCGGAAATCGACGCGGGCGTAGTCGCGGACCCCCGTGATGCGCCAGGCGGCCAGCGCATGGTCGCGGAGGGCGCGGTGGACCGCGGGGGGCAGCGGGCCGGCGGCCACCGGACGCGTGCCGCGGTCTTCGGTCCCGCCCGCGCGCCACTTGGCGTCGAAGGTGACGATGCGCGGCCGGTCGGCCGGCATGGCGGAGAAATCGATCTCGCCGGGCGGCAGGACGCGGGGCACCGCGCCGCCGACGAGGGCCACGTTGAGTTCGCGCCCGCCGACGAAGCGTTCGACGAGGGCCGGCTCGCGGTACCGCCGGTGGATGCGTTCCACGCGGGCCCGCAGGGCGCGGCGGTCATGAACGACGGAACCGCGGTCGATGCCGCACGAGGCGTCCTCGGCGACCGGCTTGACGATCGCGGGCCAGATGTTCCAGGACGGCAAGGGGCGATGCGGATCGACGACGGTCCAGGCCGGTGTGGGGATGCCGGCGGCGCGGAGCCGCTCCTTGACGGTCGACTTGTGGCGGCACAGGTCGAGCGCGGCGGGGCCGGCGCCGGTGTAGGGGACGCAGAGCAGTTCGAGGGCGGCGGGAAGGTGGGGTTCGAGGGTGACGTCGCCGAGGGGGGCGTCGCAGAGGTTGAGGACGACGTCGGGGGGGCGCCGGGCGAGGCGGGCGAGGACGGTGCGGGCCTCGGGGCCGAGGCCGAGGTCGACGACGCGGGCGCCGATGGCGCGCAGGGCACGACGGGCCAGCGCCACGGTGCGCAGCGTGTCCGCCTCGGAGAGCGCGTCGCGGGCGAAACCGCGCACCAGCGCGGCTTCTGCGTTGTAGAGAATGCCGACCTTCCGTCCGTTCCAGTCGGTCTGCCGCATCCTTGCCTCCTGCCTCCTGCCGCCGCGAAGATCAGGGCCCGACCGGGCAGACGAGCGTCAGCAGGTCGTCGCCGTCGGCGTAGAAGTCGGCGATCCGACCTGCCTCGCGGTACCCGCACCGTTCGTAGAACCGGAGGGTGGCGCCGTAGGATTCCTGGGTCGAGGTCTCGACGCGCAGGCGCCGGCCGCCGGCGGCACGCACCGCGGCGACCACCGCCTCGTGCAACCGCAGCCCGATGCCGGTTCCGCGGGCGGCGGGCGACGAAGCGATCCAGTAGAGATCGAAGGTGCTGCGGGTCATCGGAGTCGGCCCGTAGCAGGCGTAGCCGAGCAGCGGCTCGGCGGGAGAGCGTTCGGCGATGAGCACGCGGTAGTCGTCGCAACCCGGCGGGGACCCCGCCGCGGCGGCGATCAGTTCGAGCGCACAGGCGACCTCGGCGGGGGTGAAGTTCTCGATCGAGCGCACGAGCGCGGCGAGGCGGGGCTGGTCGGCCGCGGTCGCCGGGCGGATCGTTGCCGCGGCGCCGGCGACGGCGCCGCGCGGGGCGTGCAGGTCACGCAACGAGCATCCTGCGCTGTTCGCAGAGCTTGATCCAGGAACGCAGGGAGTTCTCCGCCGCTTCCTCGATGATCAGGCCGAGGTCCTCCGGGTCGCCCCGCAGGCTCTCGTAGTAGCGGTGCCGGTCGGTGGAGTGGATGACGACCGGCTGGTAGCCGTGGTGCAGCAGCACGAGATTGAGCAGGAGGCGGCCGATCTTCCCCGAGTGGCTGGGGAAGGGGAAGGCTTCCATGAAACGGTGGTGCAGCAGCGTCGCGGCGGAGATCGGGTGGTGCCGCCGAAACTCGGCTGAGTCGCTCCAGTCGATCAGGCGCTGCATCCGGTAGCCGATCCGGTCCGGGGGAGCGATGTCGTGGAAGTACAGCCGGTGAATCGGAATGTCGCGGCGATAGCAGTTGGTGCGCGCATCGACCGGCTCGCCGAGGAAGAGGCCGTACAGGCCGCGGATGAAGTCCATGCGGAGCTTCAGGTTCTTGCGGCCGGCCTCTTCCATCACCCGATCGATCGCTTCCCGGTGAACGCGCAGTTCGCGGTAGACGGGGACGAGTCCCGAATCGACGGGGTTTCCGCCCGCCAACGCCTCGCGGACTTCCTCGACCTGGGTCACGAGTCCTTCAATGGCGGAGTCGTGATGGATCCAGGAGAGCATCATCCAGTTGTGGAACCCGTGGCGCTCGGCGACGCGCAGCCGTGCAACCCGTTTCTTGAGGGTCGCGGTGAGGCTTTCGATTTCCGGATAACGTTCCTTCATTCCAGGGGTTGCAGCGGTCCCCGAGCGGCCGCCGCGGATGCCACCATAGCCCAGTCCTGCCGGGGTTGCAAGAATATCATCACAACATGCTGCAATCACATAAGAAACAGGGAGGGGCCCGCCTTCCGAATGTAGCACGGCGGCGGGTTGCGGATGCGAGAAGCGGCCGCGCGACGGGAAGCGACGGAAAAAGTGGTGCGGCGACGGATCCTGCGAGACTGCGCTTGGCATTCGGCGGCGGGTTGGACTAGCCTGTCGGCCGCGCCGGAGGAGGGTCGATCGATTCGATGGACATCCGCTTCTACAACACGCTGCATCGCTCGAAGGAACCGTTCCGCACGCGCGATCCGGGCAAGGTGGCGATGTACGTCTGCGGTCCGACGGTCTACGACGACGCCCACATCGGGCACGCGCGGGCGTACGTCGCGTTCGACGTGCTGGCCCGCTTCCTGCGTTTCGCGGGTTTCGAGGTGACGTACGTCCGGAACTACACGGACATCGACGACAAGGTGATCCGCCGGGCGCAGGAAGTCGGGACGACGCCGGGGGAGTTGGCCCAGCGGTACATCGACCGCTATCGCGAGGACATGGCGCGGTTGCGGGTCCTGGAGCCCGACGTCACGCCGCGGGTGACGGATCATCTGGACGAGATCGTGGCGTTGGTGCGGGCGCTGGTCGACCGCGGCCACGCGTACCTGCTCGACGACGGCGTCTACTTCTCGGTCCGGTCGTACAACGGCTACGGCCGACTGTCGGGCCGGCGGCTGGACGAGATGATGGTCGGGGCGCGGGTCGAGGTCGACGACCGCAAGCGCGACCCGCTCGATTTCGCCCTGTGGAAGCTGGCCAAGCCCGACGAGCCGTCCTGGCCGTCGCCGTGGGGTGCGGGGCGTCCGGGGTGGCACATCGAGTGTTCGGCGATGAGCTTGAAGTACCTCGGGCCGGGCTTCGACATCCACGGCGGCGGAATGGACCTGATCTTCCCGCACCACGAGAACGAGATCGCCCAGAGTGTCTGCGCGACGGGACAGGAGTTCGCGCGCTTTTGGCTGCACAACGGGTTCGTCAACGTCAACAAGGAGAAGATGTCCAAGTCGCTCGGCAACTTCTTCACCATCCGGCAGGCGGCCGAGGTGGTCGACGCCGAGGCGATCCGACTGTTCCTGCTCGGAACGCACTACCGCGGGCCGGTGCAGTTCGACGTCGAGTTGTCCCCGGAGGGTCATCTGGTCGGTTTCCCGGGACTGGTGGAGGCGGAGCGACGGCTGGCGTACGGCTACGAAACCGTGCGGCGGTTGGCTCGGGCCGAGGCGGCGCTGGCGGGCAAGCACGCGCCGGGCGCGCTGCCCGACGCGTTGGCCGGGGCGGCGGCCGGTTTCGAGGAGGCGTTGCGCGCCGCGCTGGCCGACGACCTGAACCACGCCGAGGCGTTGGGGCATCTGGCGACCCTCCAGCGCACGGCGAACGACTTCCTCGACCGGGCCAAGGAGCATCCGCCGGCGGCACGGCTGGCGGCGATCCGGCGCCTGCGCGAGGCGATGGCCGGGGCGGCTCGGGTGCTGGGGGTGTTCGAGCGGGAGGCGGACGAGGCGTTGGCGGAAATCGGGACGCGCGGCCTGCAGCGCGCCGGCGTGACGGCGGCGGAACTCGATGACGCCATCCGGCGGCGGGCCGAGGCGCGGCGGGCGAAGGACTTCGCCGCGGCGGATCGGATCCGCGCCGAGCTGCTCGAGCGGGGGATCGAGCTGATGGACGCGCCGGGCGGGACGGAGTGGCGCGTCGTTCGGGGCTAGACGGTCGATGAGCGCGGGCGCGCCGGAGGGATTGCCGGCCCAGGGCACGCTGGCGGAGCTGCCGATGGCCGAACTGCTGGTGCGGCTCGACCGCACCGGCTTCTCCGGAACGCTGGAGGTGACCGCCTCGCGGCGCCGGAACCTGGTGGTGCTCGCGGCGGGCCGGGCCACGAAGGTACAGCTCGCCGTCCCGATCGAACTGCTCGGCCGGCTGCTCGTCGAGCAGGGGCTGTTGGAGGCGCCGCAGGTCGAGTCGGCGGCGGTCCGTCAGGCCGCCGCCGGGGGGCGACTGGGAGAGCTGCTGGTGGCCGCGGGAGCAGTCGACCAAGCGAGCATCGACTGTATGCTGGTGGAGCAGCTTCGCCGGAGACTGTTGCGGTTGTTCCTGTTGCCGGAGGCGGACTGGCGGTTGGTGCCGGAAAACGACCTGCTGGCGGAGCGAGGCGCGGCGCCGCAGGGGCTGGACCTGCTGGCGGTGTTGGCGGAAGGGGTGCGCGGCTCGCTCTCCGCCGACGCGCTCGAGGCCCGGATGCTGGAGGCGCTGGCCGGTCGCAGCGCCACGGTCGTCGCCGGGCCCGAGCTGGGCCGGTTGCAGTTGACGCCGCAGGAACAGAGCGCGTGCCGGTACCTGGCGCGGGGGACGTGGGGCACGACGGTGTTCCGCGCGGTGCCGCCCGAACACCGGCACACGCTGCTCGTGGCGGCCTACTGTCTCCACGTCACCGGGCAGATCCGGTACTCCGCGGCGGGGGAACGCGCCGTCGCCGCGCCGCCG
>JAAZOP010000458.1 GCA_012797735.1 Myxococcales bacterium | reverse complement strand
TTCCTGGGCGGGATCGCTCAGGTCGATCCTCGGGCCCAAATCGTCGTAACCGCCCTGGTTCATGCGCCTTGGCCTTCCTTTCCGGCCGCCTGCCGAACGGCCGTCGCCCCGGCCCCCGGGGCCGACGGTGCTGGAGAGCGAGGGGCGGGCCGTGCAGTCGGGCGACACCGAGCTGGTGTTCGTCTCGGACGCGCCCGGCGTGGCGGTCGTCGGGGCGGCGGCGGGGTCGGGCCGGGGGTCGGGGAGCGGCGGGACGGTCGCGTGTCGCACGCCGTGCCGGATGCGCGTGCCCAACGGGTCGTACCTGTTCCGGGTCGGCTCGCACGAGTTCGTGGTCGCGGCGACGGGCGGGGAGCAGACGTGGAAGGTCCGGGAGCCGAACGAGACGGCGTTGGCGGCGGGCGAACACCTGACCTACAACGGGATCGGGTCGCTGCTCGGCGGCGCGATCTTTCTCGGGGCGGAGCTGGGCCAGGGGGGCGGGTCGGAGACGGGCGTCGAGGCGATCATCGGCTACACGCTGCTCGGCATCGGGGCCGCTTCGATCCTGATCGGGGCGCCGCTGTGGGCGCTCTGCGGCGGGTCGGCGGACGAGGTGGGGGGCGGGGCCGGCGTGACGGTCGTTCCCGGGCCGGTGGGTTTCGACGAGGCGACGGGGCGCACCGCCTGGGGGCTCGTGTTCGCGTTGGGGTTGTAGACCACCCGCGGAATCCCGCGGTCGAGGCTGCCGGATCCGCACCGCGGCGAGCGCGACGCGGCGCCGGCGGCGTGGACGGCATGGACGGAGGGAGGATGAGGCTCTTTCGCGCGGGTCCGACACTTGCGTCCCGCGGAGCGGTCCCCGGAACCGCGCCGTCGGGCGAGGGTCCGGGACGCCGCGGGGGATCCCCGGAGGTGCGGCGACGGGCGGCGCGAGGCGATGCGCTTCGGGCCGGAGGGCGAGGGGGCGGGCAGGAGAGGTCCGCGCGGCCCGGCGTCGCTCCGGTGTGGGCGGCCGCCGTGGCGCTGGCCCTGCCGCAGGTCGCGGCGGCCGCCGGCGAGATCGACTGGACGAATGTCGATTTCGAGGGGCGGCTGTACGCGCTCTGGCGGTTGACGGACGACGTCGAGGACCCCGGCAACGAGTTCCTGCTGAACACGGCGCGGCTCCAGGCGACCTGGGAGCCCGCCGGCTGGATCGAGATGGTCCTGGAGTTGGAGGCCGAGGAGTTGCTGCAGGCCGGGTCGGCCCGGGGCCTGTTGCGGGACGCCTACGTCGAGCTGTCGCCGTTCCGGTGGCTGCGCGTGACGGCGGGGCAGTTCAAGCGGTCCTTCTCGCGCATCGAGCGGACGCCGCGGCGCAACCTGCGCACGATCGACCGCGGGCTGGCCAACCGCTGGATCGTGGAACGCCTGGGGTACGGCGGCCGGGACCTCGGCGTCGCCCTGACGGGACGGTTGTGGGACGCGGCGAGGCTGGACTACGCGGTGGGCGTGTTCAATGGTCCCGGCGAGGGGCTGCTCGAGAGCGGCGGGGACGGGCTCAAGGACCTCAGCGCGCGCCTCGAGGCGCGGCCGGTGGACTGGTTCTCCTTCGGCCTGTCCGTGTCGCTCGACACGCTGGAAACCGCCGACCTGCCGCGCCTCGTCGAACCGGAGGTTCTCGAGCGGAACCCCTCCTTCGTCGATGATTTCGGTTGGCTCGCGGGCTCCTGGTGGATGGCGGAGGCGGACGCGATGTTCCGGCCGGCGGACCTGCGGCTGCTGGTCGAGGCGAGTCTCGGGGAGAACTGGTGGTACGAGGGTGCGCCGCTGACCTCGGCGGTGACGTTCGAGGCGTCGTACGAGTTCGCGCTGTCGGACGAGTGGGACGTGGGTCTGGAGCCGGTGTTCCGCGGGGAGCTCGTGCTGCCGCGGATCGCGGAGCGGGCCCAGCGGAAGTGGCGCGCCACGGCCGGCGTGAACCTGCTGCTCGGCCGGTACGTGCGGGTGATGGTCGAGGGGCAGTTCACGCGGGTCGAGGGCGAGGAACCGAATCTCGAGCGCACGCCGGGCGGGCTGGCGCCCGACGAGTGGCCGGGCGGCTGGGAGAGCGTCAATTGCCTGCTGGTGCAGCTGGCGGTGGACGTGTAGCGGACGACACGTCCGCCGAGCCGGGCGGCGGCGAGGGCCTTCGGCCCTGGCGCTGGGGCGCCGGGCCCGGCTGGTCCCGGCTGTTGGGTCGGCTGTATCGCCTGCGGCTCTCGGCGGGGCTCTTGCCCGCCGCGCCGGCGTTGTTCCTGCTCCTGTGGTACGCGGGCGCCGCGCTGGCGGAGCACGTGCGGCACGACCGCGCGACCGGCGAGGACCGGCCGCTCGACGCCGAGCTGTTCCAGCTCCACCTGCACGATCATTTGACCCGCGACCTGCGGTCGCTGGCGCACACCGCGCCGCCCCGTTCGAGCGACCTGCCGACGGTGGGGTTGACCCTCGGCGCGGCCGCACTCGAAACGCTGGCGTCGAGCGATGTCGCGGAGGGTCCGAGCGCCTACGTCGAGGGGCTGTTGTCGTTCGACCGGGAGCCGTTCCGGGTGCAGGTTCGCCTGCGCGGGCAGGAGGCGTGGCACCGGGACTACCCGCAGAAGTCGTGGAAGGTGCGCGTGCTCGACGGGCGGCTCGTGCGGGGCACCGCCACGTTCAACCTGATCAACAGCCCGGAGCCGCTGGTGTTCGACGAGGCGCTGGTGCTGGACGCGGCGCGGGCCGAGGGGCTGCTCGCGCCGGCGGCGTTTCCGGTCCGGCTGCTGTTCAACGACGCGCCGATGGGGATCTACGACTTCGTCGCGCAGCCGGACACGGACCTCCTGCGCGCGAACAACCGGGTGCCCGGGCCGCTGTACTCCGGCAACGACGCCACGCCGGACCCGGAAACGGGCGTCAGCCGGCTGTGGGAGGACGCGCGGTCCTGGAAGCGGGTCGATGCCGTGCCGGGCGGCGTCCCGGCCGACCTCGCGCCCCTCGAACGCCTCCTGGCGCTCGTCCGCGACGGCTCGCAGGTCGAGTTCGCCCGTTTCGCGCGCGACCATCTCGACCTGCGGCGCTTCGCGCTGCTCGACGCGATCCACGTCGTCTTCGGCGTCGACCGCCAGGACTTCGGCCGCAACCACAGGCTGGTACTCGACCCGGTCACGGGGCGCTTCGAGCCGCTGGCGACGGAGTCCCGCGGCTGGCAGCACACGCGGGAGCTGAACCGCGTCGAGCATCCGCTGCTGCTGCGGCTCAAGGAGCTGCCCGAGTACCTGACGTTGCGGAACCGGGAGGTGTGGCGGCTGCTCCACGGTTCCTGTTCGGCCGCGGCGGTCCGCGAGCGGGCCCGGCGGACGGTGAAGAAGCTGGCGCGGGACCAGGCGGCCGACCCGTACTGGGACGCCTTCGACCTGCTGCCGCGCGGCGACAACTACCTCGAACGGATGATCCGGCCGATGACGGCGGAACGCCAGGAGGCGGTGCTGGCCGCGCGGCTCGACGAATACGAGCGGCGGGTGGCGTATCTGCTGGAAGAGCTGTCGCGGCCGGGGCTCGCCTGGACGCGCCGGTCGTCGCCCGACGGCGCCGTGCTGCTCGAGGCGACCGTCGACGGCAACGCCGGGTATCGGATGGATCGGGTGACGGTGGAATGGCCGGCGGACTGCGCGCCGGTCCGGTGGCGGCTGGCGACCGTGCGGACCGGGGGAGCCGACGCCGCCGGCCCGGAGGCGGCGACCGGCGCGTTGCGGCCGGCCGAGGCGGCGCGGCCCGGCTGGCTGCTCTACCCGGGCGTGGCGCTCGAGGCGCGCCGGCCGCACCCGACCCGCGGCGACGTCGTCTCCCGGAGCGACCCCCGAACCTACCGTTTCCGGATCGACGCCGGCGGATGCGCGCCGGTCGCGGTGCGGCTCCGGGCGACGAACCTGGTGACGGGCGGCGTCGAGGAGCGGACGGCGGAACCCGCGGCGCCGGGCGCCGGCGGTCCGCCGGTGCCGCTCGCCTGCGCGGAAACGACCTTCCGGCGAACCGCGGGACGCTCGTCGTTGCACCCGTGGTGCCTGCCGGCCGAGCCGCGGCGGCTCGTCCGGCTGGGTCCCGGTCCGGTGCGGGTCGACGAGACGCGCGAGTTCCGGTCGGGCGAGACGGTGTGGATCGCTCCCGGGACGACCGTGGAGTTGGCGCGGGACGCCTCGCTGATCTTCCGCGGGCCGCTGTTCGCGGTCGGGACCGCCGCGGAGCCGATCCGCTTCGTGCCGCAGGAGGGGCAGTGGGGCGGGCTGGTGTTGATCGGGCCCGGGACGGCCGGATCGCAGCTCGCGCACTTCGAGGTGCAGGGGGCCACGGCGCCCGCCGTGCCGCTGGCGGAGACACCGAGCGCGATCGACATCCAGGACACCTCGGCCGTCCTGGTGGCGCACGGGCGGGTCCGCGGCGGCCGGCAGCAGGCGGAGACGTTCCGCGCGGCCTACGTGCGGGGCCTGCTGCTGGGCGACCTCGAATTCCGCGGGGCGCGCGGCGACGCGGTGGACCTCGAGTTCGTCCTCGGGGCGATCCAGCGGCTGGTCGTCGCCGGCGCCGGCCAGGAGGCGCTCGACGTGAACGGCGGCGACGTGACCCTGGCCGACGCGCGCCTCCTGGATTGCGGCGGCAACGCCATCTCCGTCGGCTCGGGGGGCCGGCTGCGCGCGGCGCGGGTGCTGGCGGCCGGTTCGCGGACCGGCCTGCTGGTCAAGGCGGGCTCGCGCGTGCAGCTCGCGGATGTCCTGTTCCGCGACGACGGGACGGCGGCCGTCGTGCGCGTGTCGGGGGAGCACTGGCCGGGGCACAGCCGACTGGATCTCGAGCGGACCCGCGCGGCGGGCTGCGGCGCCGGGCTGGTCGTCGAAGACGGGGCGCTCGATCCCGTGCCGGAGTTGGCGTGGGCGCTGCCGGACGACGCCTTGCCGGCGTTGCGCGCGTCGCTGGGGCTCTCGGCCTGGGCCGAGTTGGACGGAGCGTTGGGGCGCTGGCGGGAGGAGTCGCCGTGAGGGCGCGGCGGTTCGTGCCCGGCGGCGGCTTCGTGCTGCTCGTCGCGAGTTGGGGCGGGCTGGCCGTCTTCCTCGCCTGGGGGATGGAGCAGCCGGACCTCGACCGGGCGTGGTGGATCCTGACGCGGGCCGACCGGGGCGTGGCCGAGCTGTCGGAGGAGGACGCCGCGGCGCTCGCGCGGTGCATCGAACGGCACCCGGCGCTGGCGCTGGATCGGCTGGGCGGCAAGCGGCGGAAGCACCTGGCGCGGACCGCGGGCGGCTGGAGCGCGGCGCCGGTGTCGTACTTCCTGGCGCTGCGCGGCCCGGAGGCGGGGTTGCCGGTGACGCTGGAGGCGCGCGGAGCGCGGGCGTGGCCGCTGGCGGTCGAGGTGGAGGTCGGCGGCGCGGCCTGCCGGCTCGAGTTCGCGGAGGCGGGGACGCGGTCGTGCGTGGTGCCGTTGCCGCCGCTCCCGGAGGCGAGGCCGGTGCTGGGGCGGCTGGTGGTGCGCGGCGATTTCGCGGAGGCGGGCGGCGGGAAGCCGGCGGGGTTGCGGTTCGTCGAGCCGCGGGAGGGGGCGGCGCGATGACGACCGTGCGCCGGTTCAACCGCTACGAGCTGAAGTACGTGCTGCACGTGCGGCAGGTGGAGCCGCTGGTGCGGGACCTGCTGCACTTCATGGCGCCGGACGAACATGCGGACGCCGACGGCGGGTACCGGGTGACCAGCCTGTATTACGACAGTCCGGACCTGCACTTCTACCGCGCGAAGCTGGACGGCCTGCGGTACCGGCGCAAGCTCCGCATCCGCGTCTACCCGGGGGTGCGGGGGGTCGACGAGACGACGCCGGCGTTCGTGGAGATCAAGCAGCGGATGAACCAGACGGTGCAGAAGCGCCGGGTCGTCCTGCCGCTCCGCGCGGCGCTCGAACACTGCGCGGGCGTCCGGGACGCCGTGGCGGGGGGCGACGCCGCCGACGTCGCCGCCGGCTCGGAGATCCAGTACATGGTGCGCGCGCTGCGGCTGCGCCCGACCTGCATCGTGACGTATCGGCGGCGGGCGTTCGTCGGCAGTCGGTACGAGCGGGGGATGCGGCTGACGTTCGACACGCGGGTCGCGGGGCGGACCACCGCGCTGGACCTGGCGGCGCCGGCGCGCTGCCGGCCGCTGCTGCCGGAGACGGCGGTGGTGATGGAGATCAAGGTCGACGACCGGGTGCCCGACTGGGCCACGTCGCTGGTGGCGCGCCACGAGTGCCAGCTCCAGCGGGTGAGCAAGTACTGTCTGTCGGTGGCCGCGGGCCTCCGGCGGATCGAGGCCGCGCGGCGGGGCGAGCGGGCCGTGGCGCGGCGAGGAAGCGAGGAGCGATGGACGATTTTCTGAGCCAGCTGACCGATTTCACGGGAACCTTCGCCTTGCTCGACGTCGCCCTGGTGCTCGGACTGAGTTTCGTGCTCGGGCTGGTGATGGGTTTCGTCTACCGCGCGACCCACCGGGGCGTGTCGTACTCCCAGGGGTTCGTCCACACGCTGGTCCTGCTGTGCGTGGTGGTGGCGCTGCTGATGCTGATCGTCGGGTCGAACATCGCCCGCGCCTTCACGCTGGTCGGCGCCCTCTCGATCATCCGCTTCCGCAACGCGCTCAAGGAGACCCGCGACGTCGGCTTCATCTTCGCGACGCTCGCCGTGGGGATGGCCTGCGGCACGCGGTTCTACATGCTGGCGGTCTTCGCGACGATCTGGATCGCCGGCGTGATCGTGCTGCTCAGCCGGTTGCGCGTGTTCGCCAAGGTGGTCCACGAGCGGATCCTGCTGGTCGAGGTGCCGGGGGAGGCGAATCCGGACGAACTGCTGGGCGAGATCTTCGAGCGGTACGCGAAGGAGGCGAACATCATCTCGCTGGAGACCGTGCGGGGCGGCGAGGCGAAGGAGGCCGTGTACTCGGTGGTGCTGCGCCGCGGAATCAGCCCGACGAAGCTCCTGGACGACGTCCGGGCGCGCAACGGCGACCGCAAGGCCTCGCTGGTGCTGGGCCAGCAGGAGCTGGACCTGTAGGCCGGGCGGAGGAGACGGCGCCGGCGGGCCGGCAGGGCGTCCCGGACCTGCCGGCTTCGCACGCCGTCGCCGGAGCGCGGACCGTCCGGCGCCCGCCGGAGCGGCTCACGGCTGGACCGGCAGGGCGTCCCAGAAGTCGCAGTCGTCGGGGAGGTAGCCGGCGGCGGCGCCGATCGCGAACACGTCGAGGCTCAGGTGGGGGTCTGCAGCCGCCTCGTGCAACGGCCAGGCCGCCGCGCCCGATCCGCCCGGGGCGCCGTCCGCGGCG
Source organism: Myxococcales bacterium (assembly GCA_012797735.1). GTDB lineage: Bacteria > Myxococcota_A > Polyangia > DRWM01 > JAAZOP01 > JAAZOP01. The sequence continues at coordinate 40,784 of JAAZOP010000458.1, read as the reverse complement.
AAACGGCCCCAGTAGCCGACCATGGCGTCGGCCAGGGCCTGCTCTTCGGGGCTGAAGCTGCGTCCGGCGGGCGGCGTGCCGAAGACGAAGGGCAGTTCGGCGGTGTGGTACGAGCCCATGTCGGGGAACGGCAGGTAGCCCGGCGCGTGCAGGAAGCGGTAGAGGTAGACCCGCGCGCCGGCGGCGGTGAGCGCACGGGCGGTGCGGCGGGTCGGGCAGACGAAGGCGAACGTCCCGATGGCATCGTCCAGGGCGTCCTCCACCGAGCCGTAGGCGGAGACCGGGTAGCGGTCCAGCACCGCGGCGGCGTGCTCCCCGAAGACCAGCTCGACGAAGTCCTCGTAGGCGTCTGCCGTCAGGCCGGTGGGATAGGTCATCATGCGGATCAGGCTCCCCTCGCGGCCGTTGGAGCCGAGCAGCACTTCGAGGTCGCGGGGGCCGCCGTCCCGCACCGCGTGCGACGGCTCGGCGGCGAGGTTCCAGCCGTCGATCACCGGCGCCCAGAGCGCCCCCTCGCCAAAGAACATCCCCAGACGCAGCGGGAGGGCGCCGAGGATCTCGGCGGCGGGCTTGGCGCGCAGGCAGGCGAGGGGGTCGGGGGCGGTGTCGCAGCCGAGCGCCGCGGCGAACGCCTCGCCCTGCGCCTCCGCCTGTTCCAGCGTCGAGAACAGTTCGAAGCAGGGGCCGCTCTGCATCGCCACCCGGCGGAACAGGCCGGCGCTGCGCGGCGAGACGAGATGCGCGCAGACGGCCAGCCCGCCGGCCGACTGCCCGAACAGCGTGACGTCGGCCGGGTCCCCGCCGAACGCGGCGATGTTGTCGCGGACCCACTCCAGCGCCGCCCGCTGGTCCTCGAAGCCCCAGCCGCCCGAAGCCGGGTGGGCCGGGTCCTCGGCGGTGAGCCGCGGGTGGGCGAGGAAGCCGAGCGGGCCGAGGCGGTAGTTGAAGGTGACGAGGACGACGCCGTGACGTCGCGCCAGGACGGACCCGTCGTAGATCGAGTTGCACGAGGCGCCGGTGTTGAAGCCGCCGCCGTGGATGAACACCATCACCGGATGCGGCCCTGGATCGGACGGCGCCCACACGTTGAGCGTCAGGCAGTCCTCGTCGAGGACCGCGGCCTCGGTCATGATGCTGCGGGTCTGCATGCAGCCGGGGCCGAACTCGAGCGCCTCCAGCCGATCGCGGGCGGGCGGAAGCGGCTGCGGCGCCCGCCAGCGCAGTTCGCCCACCGGCGGCCGGGCGTAGGGGATCCCGAGGAAACGGTACACCGGGCCGTCGGCGGCGCCGCGGATCACTCCCTGGGCCACGCCGACCTCGGGCGCCGTGCAGGGCACGATGCCGCAGACCCAGCGGCCGCCCGCGCAGCGGCAGCGCTCCGTCGTGTCGCTCCCGCCGCCGCCGCCGCAGGTCACCGCGTGCGGGCAGTCGAAGGCCCCTTCGACGGCGCAGGTCTCGCCGCCGACGGTCGTCGCGGACGGGGACAGCTCGGGGCAGGCCGGAGCGTCGACCGTGTCGCCGCCGTCGGTCGTCGTCGCATCGTCGCCGTGGCAGGCGACGCCGGCCAGGACCAGAGCCAGCAGGATGGGCGTCCCGACACGGACGGACCTGGTGCTTGCGGTTCGCGTTCGGTGCCGTTCCGGCATGCATGCTCCTCGCGTCGCGGCGGGCGACGCGGCTCGCCGTCGCGACAGACTACGCGAGCCGGGCGGCGGCGTCCACGCCGGAATGCCGCCGCGACTCCGCCGTCCCGGACCACGGTCTTGCCGGGGCACCCAGCGGCCGGGAGGCGTCTTGCGCCTCCCTGCTCGAGCGCTCCCGCGCGGCGCGGGGGCTGGACGCGCGCCGCTGGACCGTTCATGATGTCGCCCAGGAAGCGGGAGATCGGCATGCGCGGCAGGAAGGCTTGGCTGATCGCGCTCTGGGGAACGCTCGGGGCGGCCTGCGGACACGACTGGTCGGCCGCGGCGGACGATGCGGGGACCGGCGAGGCGGACGTCGTCGTCGAGGGCACCGGCGGCGACGACGGCGGCGACGCGGCGGTCGAGGCGGACGGTGCGGATGCGGGCGGCGACGCCGAGGCCGGGGGATCGGACGACGCGCCGGCCGACGGGCGACCCGACGCGCCGGCCGCCTGCGGCGACGGCATCGTCGACCCGGACGAGGTGTGCGACGACGGCGATACCGAAACCGAATGGTGCGGCGGCGACCTCGAGCGAGCCTGCCTGTCCGACTGCTCGCTGCGACTCCAGACGTGCGGCGACGGTCGGCTCGACCCGGGCGAGGCGTGCGACGACGGGAACCTGGACAGCTTCGACGAGTGCACCACCTCGTGCACGGCCAACGACCACGGCATCGGCGCGCCGTGCCGGTGCGTCGCCGACTGCAACGACTACGACTTCAGCGCCGGGAGGTTCGAAGGGTGCGAGTCCGTGCCGGAGCCGGTCGACGGAGTCGCACGGATCACGTGTTTCCGGACCTTGAGCGCGTTCGGATGGCCGCTGGAAATCCGCGCGGCGGAGGGGTACTGCACGTGGATGGCGGTGGTGTGCGACGGCGCGGACGCGGTCTGCTCGATGATTCCGCACTTCGGCAGCGCGGAGCGGTTCGAGTGTCCGTCGGGCTACGTTCCGCGCGCGGCGACCGCCGAGGTGCTGGGGTCCACGATCACCGTGTTGTACTGCGCTCGGCCGTGCTCCTTGCAGCGGGACTGCCGGTGGAACGCGGTGGAGGGCGAAACGAGTCCGTGGGCGGGGCAGTGCGGGCATTGGACCTGCATCACTCCCGAGGGCGGCGGTCCGTCGTTCTGTGACGACCCGCGCAATCCCGGCTGATCGGTCGCCGCATGCAAGCTTCCGGGCCGGTCGCCTCGCGGGTGTCGTGCGCCTGCATGCTCCGTGGGGTGATGTCGCCCCCCGACCGGGGGCTCCGGACCCCAGGCCGGACTCGGGTGCCGACCGAATTCCCAGTCGTTCCGGAACCGCGTCGTGCGGGCCGGCCGGCACGGGCCTTGCTTTGCCGCCTTGCCGCCGGTGACGGCGCCTTCGAAGCGCACCGGCGGGGAGGACGGAACGATGACTCGCGCACGGATGCATTGCATCGGGTGGATCCCGTTGCTGCTGGCCGGCTGCACGGCGCCGGCTGCGGACGGAGCGGATGATTCGCTGCCGGACGAGGAGGACCTGCGGGGCAAGGAGGACGGGGTGGAGCGTCCGGTGGGGACGTTCCGGCTGGCGGAAGCGCAGGCCGGGCAGTTCACGCTCCTGGTGCTGAAGACCGACAAGACGTTCCATTCCGAGACGATGGTCTACTGCTTCGCGGCGCCCTGCTATCCAGTGGCGCTGGATGGGACGTACAAGTACACGCGGTCGGGGCATCGGCTGTACATCCGGTTCCAGGATGCCGCGGGCCGCGATGCCGGTCGCTACGCCTACACGTTCGACGGGGAGACGTTGAGCCTGCGCCGGACGTACACCGACACCTGGTTCGACATGACGGCGTCCCCGGAGGCGTGGTGCGGGGTGCCGGACGACTGCACCGAGCAGAACCTGATCACGCCGCGGTGCCTCGGGCTGTGGACCTGCGAGGCGAACGTCTGCGCGTACGACTGCACGCCGCCGGCGATGGCCTGCGAGGACGCCGGGGGAAACTGCCTGGCGCTGACGCCGGCGGGGTGTCCGGCCGGGACGACGCCGGCGGACGCGGCGCGATACACCTGCGGTGCCGACGGAGCGCTCGGGCTGATGTGCTGCCTTCCCGACAACCCGCCCAACCCGTGCGAGCTGGCGGGCGGGAGCTGCGTGGCGGTGGTCCCGGACGCCTGCCCGGCGGGGACGGCGCCCGCGGACGCCGAGGAGTACCCGTGCGGCCCCGAGGGGCTGGTCGGGGTGATGTGCTGCCTGCCCGAGGCCGAATGCAAGCCGGTCTGCCGGGCGCTCGGCACCCGCAGCGAGGGGTGGTACGACGGGTGCACGGGCCGGCTGATCTGTTTCGCGCAGTGCGACGGGGCCGAGGCCGAGTGCGGTGCGGTCGGTTCCCGGAGCGAGGGTTGGTATTCCGCGGCCGGAGCTCCCACCGGCTGTGGCGGCGGGGCGCTGATCCAGTGGGATCAGTGCGCCTCGTAGCAGACGACGCGCTGCCCCGCGATTCGAACCGGGGCTGCGATCGGCGTCGTGCCCGCCGGTCGCAGCCCCGGTTCCATTTCGGGTCGCGAACTACGGTTCTCCGGGGCACCGCGAGTTGTCGACGGTCGGGATCGGGACGCAGATGCCGGACTGGCACGTCTCGCCGTGCGTGCAGTTCCGTCCCAGGCAAGCCGCCTCGAGGGTCAAGGCCACGTCGCGGTCGACGTCCGGCTCGAACCACGTGCGCACGGTCCGCGCGACGCGCTGGTGACCGTAGGCGTCCAGTCCCACGGCCGAGAGCAGGAAGTCCTCCGGTACGAGCAGATCGTCGCCCGGCCGGATCGAGAAGGTGACGAACCGCGCGCCCGCGGGGAGGCGGAACACATGGGCGACGTCGGGGCGCGACACGTGATCGACGACGAGGCGCACGAAGACGACGTCGTCGGGCACCTGCACGTCGAGGCAGACGTGGACGAGCAGCGCCGTGCGGTCGGGAGCGCACGCGGGCGAGGTCGCGGCGAGCAGCGCGAGCGGGAGCCAAGCGTGGCGGCGAGCGCGGTTCACCAGACCACCCAGTTTCCGCCGCTGCCGTCGCGCGGGCCGTCCCCGGTTCCCGCGACGCCGAAGTAGATGCCCGTGGCGGCGGCCCCGCCCGCCGCGACGCCGACGATCGTCCAGAACCACCAGCTCTGGTACCAGGCGGGTTCGACCTCGTCCTCGTCGTCCGGCGGCAGGGGTGGAGGAGGCGGGGGCGGGAAGGCCGGCGGGAAGGTCTGTGGGCCCGGCTCCACGGGCGGCGGTTCGGCGGTCCAGCGGTCGTTGCGCCGGGCCAGCACGTGGCCCGAGGGCGCGTGGGCCTCGATCACGTAGTCGATCGGGCGGCCCTCGCGCACCAGGTCCTCCGGCAGGCGCGCCTCGAACGACGGGCCGGCGGCGACGAACAGCCGGCGCACCTCCTCTTCGCCGGCGGGGCGCGGGACGACGAGCCACAGCCGGTCGATGGCGTCGGCGCCGCTTTCGATCTGGACCGTCAGCACCCCCTGGCGGACGGCAGGTCCCGGGAGGGGGCGGATCTCCACGCGGATCGGTTCGCGCGGCTGGCGGAACGCCTCTTCGTAGACGGCGCGCACGCGCGGCGGGTAGTCGTCCGAGAGCCGCCAGCCGGGGTCGCGGCGGTGCAGCGCGGCGAAGCCGGCGAGGGCGGCCTCGCGGTCGCCGAGGTAGACGCGGCAGGCCGCCTCCATCTCCAACGCCCGGTTCCGGTCTTCCGCGGAGAGGTCGGTCCGCGCCAGCACGCTCTCCAGTCGTTGGAGCGCCTCTTCGTAGTCGAGTGCGTCGAGGGCTTCGTAGGCGGGGCCGAGCGGGTCAGGGCCGGTGCCGCGCGCCGAGGCCCGTCCGGCGGCGGCCAGCGCCGTCGCGGCGAGCAGCGCGACGAGCGCGCCGCGGGGCGGGAAGCGGGCGAGGCGCCGCACGGGACCGATCACTCCTCCTCCCCGCCCGGGATCAGCCCGTGCCGCCGCAGCAGCTTGCGCAGGTGCTTGCGGTCCAGGCCGGCGACGCGCGAGGCGAGCGAGATATTGCCGTGGCAGCGTTCCATCAGGTCGGCGAGGTACCGCTTCTCGAACGAGGCGGTCAGTTCCTCCTTCGCCTCGGCGAACGTCGACTCCGTGCGCACCCGCAGCTCCTCCTGCTGCACGGCGGGGCCGATCTGCAGGCGCAGGTCGCAGAACCGCGGCGCGCGGGTGCCGGAGAGCGCGACGGCCCGTTCGATCACGTTGCGCAGTTCGCGGACGTTCCCCGGCCAGGCGTGCGCGGTGAGCCGCTCCAGGTTCGGGCCTTCGATCGGTCCGGGGTCGGCGATTCCGAGCCGCGACAGGATGCGCCGGACGATCGGCGCGATGTCTTCGCGCCGCCGGCGGAGCGGCGGGATCCGCACGTGGACCACCGACAGGCGATAGAACAGGTCGGCGCGGAACCGTTCCGCCCGCACCTCGGCCTCGATGTCGGTGTTGCACGCCGCCACGACCCGCACGTCGACCGGGCGCGGGTGATCGCTGCCCACCGGCTTGACCGCGCGCGACTCGAGCGCCCGCAGCAGTTTCGGCTGGAGTTCGAGCGGCATCGCGGTCAGCTCGTCGATGAACACCGTGCCGCCGTTCGCCCGGACGAACGCCCCCGGCCGGTCCGCGGTGGCCCCGGTGAACGCGCCCCGCACGTGCCCGAACAGCTCGCTCTCGATCAGCTCCCGCGGGACCGCGCCGCAGTCGAAGACGACGAACGGTCCCGAGCGGCGGGGGCTGCCCTGGTGCAGCGCCCAGGCGACCAGCTCCTTGCCCGTGCCGGTCTCGCCCTCGACGAGCACCGTGCTGTCGGTCGGCGCCACCTGTTCCAGCACGGCGAACAGGCGGCGCATCGCCAGGCTCACGCCGTCCAGGTCCCCGAAGGCCTGCCGCGCCGACGGCTCGATCGCCTCCACGCTGTCGTCCGGGCGCAGGACGAGCGACGTCCGGCCGACGCGCAGCACCGCTCCCGGCCCGACGACCGCCTGCGTGATCCGCGAACCCTCGTAGAACGTGCCGTTCGTCGAGCCCTGGTCGGTCACCTGGAACCCGCCGGGCACCGCCTGGACCGTGACGTGGTGGCGGGAGACGGTGGGGTCCTCGAGGGCCAAGTCCGAGTCCGGGGCGGAGCCGACCGTCACCGGGTCGCGGCCCACCCGCACCGAACGGCCGCAGGACGGTCCATCGATCACGAACAGCGAGCAGCGGACCGGCTCGGGCGACCGGCCGCCGGCGGCCTCCCGGTCCACCTTGGTCTGTTCCTCGGAACGATACGGTCGCTTGCCCACGACCGCTCAGTATAGGAACTTGCGGCCCGGAGGGAAGGGCCAACCGTACGGAGCGGCCGCCACACGCTCCGGGGTGGTCTATCGCCCGTCGACCGGCTACTCTTCTTTCAACGGAGGTGGGTCATGGGTCGTTCGGTCGACACCGGCTGGTGGGGCTTGGCGGTGCTGCTGGCGGGGGCGTGCGCCACCGGGGGCACGGGGATGCCGGACGACGCCGGCGCCCCGGATCCCGGCGGCGCCGATGCGGCCGACGCCGACGGCCCGTCCGACGGACCCGCCGGCGAGACCGGCGCGGACGCGGACGGGGCCGATGCGGACGCGGACGGCGACGCGGTCGAGGACGGGCCTCCGCCGTGCCCGCCCGGACGCGTGCGCTGCGGCGACGAGTGCATCGATCCGACCTCGAACGCGGACCATTGCGGCGGTTGCGGCCTGGCCTGCCCGGAGGGCATGGTCTGCAACGAGGGCGCCTGCGCCTCGGCCTGCTCCGGGATTCTCACGCTGTGCGGGGCGTCCTGTGTCGACCTGCGGAGCAACGCCGACCACTGCGGTGCCTGCGACCATGCCTGCGAGGGCGCCCTCCACGCGGACGGCGCGTGCCTCGACGGCGTGTGCGGCCTCGCCTGCCGCGAGGGTTGGCGCGACCTCGACGGGGCGCCCGGGTGCGAGTACGCGTGCAGCTGGACGTCCGACACGGAGACGTGCAACGGGGCGGACGACGACTGCAACGGGGCGGTCGACGAGGGTTTCGGGTGCGCGATCGGCACGACGGTGCACTGCACGACCACCTGCGGTTCGATCGGCGCCGGCTCCTGCACGCTGGCCTGCGAACCGCCGGCCGGGGCGGGCTGCACGCCGCCCGCGGAAGCGTGCAACGGCCTGGACGACGACTGCGACGGCGCCGCGGACGACGGCCTGGGCTGCGTGCTCGGCTCCAGCGAGAGCTGCACCACGGGCGCCGGGGCGCCCGGCCGGCGCAACTGCATCGCCGGCTGCACCTGGGGCGTCTGCTCGGCCACCGCCGAGGCGTGCAACGGGGTCGACGACGACGGCGACGGCGCCTGCGACGAGGACTTCGAGTGCTGCCGGGGGGCGACCGGCACGTGCACGACGAGCTGCGGGACGACCGGCGTCCGGACCTGCTCGACCGCCTGCTCTTGGAGCGGCTGCACGGCGCCGGCCGAATCGTGCAATGGCCTGGACGACGACTGCGACACGCTGACCGACGAGGGGTTCGGCTGCGTGCTGGGGACGAGCGGAAGCTGCACCGCGAGTTGCGGAACGTCCGGCACGCGCACCTGCGGTCCCGGCTGCAGCTGGGGCCCCTGCAACCCGCCGGCCGAGCTGTGCAACGGACGGGACGACGACTGCGACACGAGTTGCGACGAGGGTTGGACCTGCTGCGTTGGAAGCACGAGGGCCTGCGCGACGACCTGTTCCACCACCGGCAGCCAGACCTGCTCCGGCGGCTGCGCGTGGAGCGCCTGTGCGCCGCCTGCGGAGAGCTGCAACGGCTCGGACGACGACTGCGACGGCCTGTGCGACGAGGACTTCGGCTGCTGCCGGAACGCCACGGGCCCGTGCACCACCACCTGCGGCACGACCGGCACGCGGATCTGCTCGACCGCCTGCACCTGGGGCGGCTGCACGCCGCCGGTCGAGGTCTGCAACGGGCTGGACGACGATTGCGTCGGCGGCGCGGACAACGGGTTCGCCTGCGTGCGCGGGTCCACGGGCTCGTGCACGACCTCCTGCGGGACGATCGGCTCCCGCACCTGCTCCGCGACCTGCACGTGGAGCGCCTGCACGCCGCCGGCCGAGACGCTGAACTTCGTCGACGACGATTGCGACGGCGTCACCGATGAAGGGTTCTCGCTGCTGGCCCACGGCTACGACGACTGCACGGGGACCAGCGGCACCTGCCCGCCCGGCTACGCGCCCCGCGGCAGCTTCAAGGTCGACAGCATCCCGTGCGGCGACCCCGGATCCACCGGCAGCGACTACGGCGGCTACGCGCTGGACGCCGGATGGATGACGCTCTGCTCGCCCACCGACGACGTGCTGCTCGCGGCGGGGAGCGACGACTGCGGCGGACCGTACGTGGGGTGCCCGTCCGGCTACGCCTCGCGCGCGGCGTTCAAGGTCGATGGCGTGAGCTGCGTGGGGGGACCCTCCGGGGTGGCCTGGAACGGCACCGAACGGCGCAGCGGCTGGATGGAACTGTGCTCGCGCACGACGCGCGAGGGTCTGTACATCGCCTCCGACGACTGCACGGGCGCCGCGGGCGGCTGCCCCGCCGGCAGCACCGGGCGCGGGACCTGGAAGCCCGACGTCGTGGCGTGCATCCCCTCGCTCCCGTCGGCCACGACGACCGACGGCCGGCCGCTCAACAGCGGCTGGCTCGTCTACTGCGTGCAGGACTGACCGCGCGTCACGGCTCTTCCAGCAGGTCGAAGCGGGTGCGGACGAGCTGGCCCGGCAGGACGCGCAGGGTCCGTTCGTAGCGGCGGCCGGTGCCGTCGATCAACACGAGCGGCTGGTTGCCGGCGGGCAGTTCGACATCGATCACGGGCGTCTCGCCCAACCGCCGGCCGCGGTGGAAGACGACCGACCAGGGACGGCTGTCGATCGTGGCACGGCCGTAGGCCGCGGTGGGTGCCGGCAAGCCCGATCCGTCGCGCCGGCGAGCGTCCCGCGAATCGGCCGCCTCCGCCGGAGCGTCGGGCGGTCCGGCCGCGGCATCGACCGGAACCGCGCCCGCCTCGGGCGAAGCCGCCGGTCCGGCGTCGACCTCCTTGGCGGCGGCGGCCTCGGCGGGATCGGCCCCGCCCGCGTCCGGCGACGCTCCAGGGGCGTCGCCGGCCAGGGGCGGGCCGGCCTGCTTCGGCGGGGCGGCCTGGGTGGACTCCGCGGGGGCGGGTCCCGCCGCGACGCGGGTTCCGGGAGCGGCCGCGCGGTGATCGCGCATGCCGAGCCAGGCGAGGAAGGCGAAGGCGGCGACCACAGCCAGCACGGCGGCGGCCAGGACCCAGCGCGTCCCGCGGTTCCAGCTTCGCCAACTCGCCGATAGTCCTTCCGGCGCCGGGGCCCGCACGTCGACCCGCGCCGCCGTGACCGGAACGCTCGCCACCGGCCGCGGGTCGGCGGAGTCGCCGGTCGCGGGCTTGCGGAGGGGTTCGGCGACGAGCACGGAGGTCGAGGGCGCCGCGGCGGAGGGGGAGGCCGAGACGCGCGGGGGCAGGGGCGTCGCGGCCGGCGGCGGCAGGCCCTGCGTCTCGGCGAGGGTCGGGGCGACCTCGAAGGCCGAGGCGCTGCGGGGCGACTGGATCGCCGGAACCTCGGCCACCGTCGCCGCCTCGCGCCCCGTCGCAACGCGCGGCGGCGGCGTCTCCGCCGGGAGGCCCGGCACCGCCCGCACGGTGGGCGCCGGGCGCTGGGAGGCCGGCAGGGGCGCCTCGTCGCGGATCGAGATCACGAGCGTCGAGGCGAACCGGCTGCTGACGAGTTCGCCGAGCACCTGCTGGTTCGCCAGCATCCGCTGCTCGGCGATGAACAGGTCGATCGCCTGGGCCAGTTCCTCGGCGCGCTGGAACCGGGCCGCGGGGTTCTTCTCGAGCGCCCGGAGGGCGATCAGGTCGAGGGCTTCCGGGACGTCCGCGCGCAGCTCGCTCGGGGGCGGCGTCGGCTGCTCCAGCACCGCCGTCAGCACCTCGACCGGCTGGTCTTGGTCGTACAGGTTGCGGCCGGTGAGCGTTTCCCAGAGGACGATGCCGAGGGAGTAGATGTCGGTGCGGGCGTCGAGCCTCTCGCCGCGGCACTGTTCGGGCGACATGTAGCGGACCTTGCCCTTCAGCGCCCCGTGCTCGGAGTGCTGGGAGCCGGCGCGCGCGATGCCGAAATCGATCAGCTTCACCTCGCCCTCGAACGAGATCAGGATGTTGCTCGGACTGATGTCGCTGTGGACGATCCCGAGCGGCCGGCCGAGGGCGTCGGTGGCGCGATGGGCGTAGGCGAGGCCGCGGGCGGTGTCGGCGACGATGCGGACGGCGATCGGAATCGGCAGCCCCTCGCCGGCGAACACGGCGAGGAGGCGGTCGAGAGACGTGCCGCGGACATACTCCATCGCCAGGTAGTAGCTGTCATCGATCCGCCCGAAGTCGTAGACCTGGGCGACGTTGGAATGGGTGAGGCGGGCCAGGATCGCCGCCTCGTTGACGAACATCCGGACGAACTCCTGGTCCTCCGCCAGGTGCGGCAGGATGCGCTTGATCACCAGGTCGCGAGCGAACCCTCCGGGTCCCGTGCGCTGCGCCAGGTACACCTCGGCCATGCCGCCGCGCCCGATCCGGGCGACGATCCGATAGGGGCCGAAAGTGGAACCTTCCTGCAACTCCATCGGTGCCGGCTCCCGCGGCCGGAAGACCCAACGTAGCGGCCCCCTTGCGCCAGTGTCAAATCGGCGGCATCCGCGCTTGCCGCACCCTCGGGACCGAGGCTATCCTGCCGTGGCGTGGAATCTCGCGGGCCGGCGGGGGGAACGTCGAGGCGCCGAGGAGCGGCGGAGCGGCGCTCCGGCCCGGTCTTCGGGATCCTGTCGCTGGTCGCGGCCTGCGCCGCCGCCTGCGACGGGGACGAGGGCGGCTGTCCGGACCTCGACGGCGACGGCTACGGCTCCCGGCCCGACCCGGCCTGCCTGTTCGCGGGCCTCGACTGCGACGACCACGACCCGTGGGACAACCCCGGCGCGCAGGAGATCTGCGGCAACGGGACCGACGACAATTGCTTCGGCGGCGACGACCCTTGCAACACCTCCCGCTGCCGCGACGCCGACGGCGACACCTACGGCGAGGGGCCGCTGTGCCGCGGGCCGGACTGCAACGATTCCGACGCTTCGATCCGCCCGGGGGCGGGCGAGATCTGCGGCGACGGGATCGACAACGACTGCTACGGCGGGGACCTGCCGTGTCCCCCGGCCTGTATCGATGAGGACGGCGACGGCTACGGCACGGGGGCCGGCTGCTGGGGCCCGGATTGCGACGACTCCGCCGCCTGGGTCCATCCCGGCGCCGACGAGATCTGCGGCGACGGGTTCGACAACGATTGCGTCGGCGGCGACGCCGTCTGCCAGCCGCGCTGCGGCGACGGCTGGCTGGTGCTCGGCACGATCTACGGCGACGAGATGGTCTGGCTCGGCGACGTGATCAGCCCCGATCCGGACCTCGGCCCCCCCTGGATCCTCCTCAGCTCCGGGGTCGTCCCCGGCTCGGACGCCACCGTCTACGCCGGCTGGAGCTTCGACGCGCTGCTCGCCGGCTGCGTCACGGACGTCAGCGTCTTCGTCTACGCCTTCGACGACAGCACGCTCGGCAACGGCGCCAACATCTCTTTCGACGCCGGGGACGGCTCCGCCGGCGAACTGATCGCGAACATCGACCGCGAGGAGATGTGGTACGGCGACGTGACCTCCCCGGTCGGCCACCTCGAATGCGACACCCACTCGTGCTGGATCTGGATCGTGCTCACCGCCGTGACCCTCGACTACACGCACGTCCGGGAGGCCGAGGTCGCGATCTACCTCGATGACGTCTAGGCTCCGGACCCGGAAGGACGGCCCGGTTCGGCGTAAGATGCGGCCGTCTCGGGAGGATAGGGGATGAGAGAAGGGGAGGTTCGCATGAGGCATCTGTCGGGAATCGTGGTCGTGCTGTTGGCCCTCGGGACCGCAGCGTGCGAGAAGAAGTCGGAGGGCGGCGCCGAGCCGGCCGCTGGGTCGGGGAGCGGGGCCAACCCGTTCGCCAAGGGCGAGCCCTCGACGGCGCCGGCCGCCGAGCCGGCCGGGGGAGGGACGGAATCCGCCGCGTCCGGCGGCGCGGCCGAGCCGGTCGCCGCCGGCACGGGCCAACCGCCCGGCGACCAGGCTGGCGACCAGGCCGCCGCCGCGCCGGACGAGCCGACCGAAATCCAGCCCCCGCGCCTCGGCTACGTCAAGGGAACCGTCCAGGCGATCGACGGCGACGGCACGCATCCCGTCGCCGAGGGGGCGACGGTCCTGCCGGGGACGGTGCTGGTGGTCGAGCCCGAGGCGCAGGCCGAACTGGACCTGCCCGACGGGTCGGCGGTCGATCTCGGCGAAATGACCGAGCTGCTGATCCGCACCGCGTCGTTCGACGGCGAAAAACGGGAGATCGACCTCGCCGTGCTGGACGGCACGGTTCGCATCCACGCCGCCCCGAACACGGCCGAGGGCTCTTCGTTCCGCGTGTCGACGCCGTCCGGGACGACCGAGGTGCAGGGGACGGTGTACGCGGTGGAGGTCGGCGGCGGCCTGGACGGGTCGCAGGTGGCGGTCTTCGACGGCCGCGTGCAGGTGCGCGCCGGCGATGCGGTGCAGGTCGTCGCGCCCCCCGAGCCCGGCGTCCCGGCGGCGGTGCGGATCGTGCCCGCCGCCGGCATCCAGACCGTCCAGGTCGAGCCGGTGCTCGTTGACCGCTGGGCCGACTGGACCGACCGCCAGGCGGACGACCTGATCGAACGCTACGAGATCGATATCCAGGCGCCGGAGCGGATCGAAGCACCGGTGCTGCTGGTAGAGGCGCAGCCGTACTGGGCGCCGCAGATCCAGCTCCGGCGCGCCCGCATCGCGACGCGCGCGCAGGTGCTGGTCGCCGCGGTCGGACCCGAGCGGCTCGTGGTGCTCGACACGCCTCGGGCGCGTTTCCTGCTGGCCCGCCAGGCCTGGGTTCCGGCGGTCTACGTGCCGCGCCAGGCGCGGCTTGAGCCGGCGCGCCGGGTCCGCCTGCGGACCTGGGAGCAGGCCGTCCAGGCCCGGGTCGCGATGCGCGCCGAGCTGGCCCCGACGCTGGTCGAGTTGCGCGGGGCCTGGGTGGACCGCAAGGGGCGCGTCCGCTACCACGGCCGCGGCCGCGGGCACGGCGTGGTCGTCGTCACGCCGCCCGAACCGACGATCGTCGTCGGTCTTCCCACGGTCGCCGTGGGCGGCGGCGCCGTGGTGGGCGGCGGCGTCGTGGTGGGCGGCGGCGCCGCGGTCGTGGTCAAGCCGCCGGCCGTGACGGTGGGGTTGCCCGGCGTCCACGTCGGCGGTGCCGTCGTCGTGGGCGGCGGAGCGCCCGCTCCGGTCGTCGTGGGCGGTGGGGGTCGCGGGCACGGCCGCGACCGCGATCGCCCCGGCGCGGTGGTCGTGCAGCCCGCCGGGCCGCCGGGTCCCACCGTGATCACCACCCCCGCCGGCGGCGGCAACCGGGGCCGAAGCCGGGGTCGGGGTCGCTGATCCAGCCGCCCTGCCGTTGGCCCGTCGGCCGGCGGCGGTGCCGCCGGCGCGAAGGCACGACCGAAACGGGTCGTCGCGCTCCGCTGTCTGCGGTTGTCCAACGGTCGGACGGGAAGTACGCTCGATCCAAGCTGGTCGGGACGTCCCCCGGTGTTTCGGCCCGACCGTCCTGAGAAGGGGCAGAGGTGGAGCGATGAGACGGGCGGTTTCCTGCTGCGTCGTTCTGGGTTTCTTGCTGTGCGTGTCCTCGGCCGGGTTGCTTGCGGCGCCGGGCTGCGCCGACGACGCCCCCGCAGGGACCGGCGATGCCGAGGATCTCGGTGCCGACGCCGATGCGGACGCCGATGCGGACGCCGATGCGGACACCGGCCCTGACCCGCTGGCCTGTGACCCGCGCCCGGCGCCCCTGCCGCTCGAAGGGCCTGCTCCCGACGGGGAGGCCGTGGTCGGGGCGGTGACCCGGCCGGCGGATCTGATCGGCGGGGAGGGGGCCTACGGCGAGGTCGGCCGGGCCTGGAAGCTCGCCAACCGTCGGGTGGCGTTCCTCATCCAGGGCAACGAGGGCCGGCCGATCGGCTACTCGCTGTTCGGCGGGTCGCTGCTCGATGCCGACCTCCAGCGCGACGGGCCCGGTCAGGACACCTTCCGGGAACTGTTTCCGGTCGTCGGCTGGCGGTTGCAGTCCGTCGAACGAATCTCGGTGCTCTGCGACGGCAACGGCGGGCGTCCGGCGGTGTTGCGGCTCGAGGGGGTGGACGTGGAGAGCGGCATGATGCCGCTGCTCGACGTGCTGGCCGGGGCGCCGAAGGGGTTCCGCATCGTCACCGACTACATCCTGGAACCGGACACGACCGTGCTGCGGATTCGCACGCAGGCGATCAACGAGAGTCCCAGGACGCACCCGGACGTGATGTTCGGCGACATGCTGATCTTCGGGACGACGAACACGATGTTCTCGCCGCAGGGCGGTTTCGGTCCCGTGGACGGCATCGAGCCGAGCTGGATCGCGACGACGACGGATCCCGAGGAGCCGCGGCGCAACGTGTCGTACGCCTACGCCACCCCCTACGGACCCGTGAACACGCCGATCTCGACCGAAGGTATCACCGGCGGCATCGGGCGCACGGTGACCGTGGTGCGCGGCGGTACGGAGACGTTCGAGCGTTACCTGTCGGTCGGCGACGGGGGGGTCTCGAGCGCCGTCGAGCCGCTCCTGGCGTTGCTCGACACGCCCTACGCGGTCGTCGCCGGCACCGTGACGGGTCCGGACGGTCCGGCCGGGGACGTGGCGGTCGTGGCGTTCCCCGAGGGGGCGGAGCCGGGGCGGCGCACGGCGGCCGGACAGGCGATCACCGGCGCCGACGGACGATACCGGCTGGTCGTCCCGCCCGGCTCCTACGATCTCGTCGCCGCGAAGGTCGGCCACACGCGAGGTCGTGCCGTCACCGGAGCGCTGGCCGCCGGCGCGACGGCCTCGATCGATCTCGGCCTCGGACCGCGCGGCGCCGTGACGCTGGACATTCGCGAGGGTGGAGCGCCGGTGCCGGCGAAGGTGGTCTTCCGGGGGATCGACATGGAACCGCCCGAGCGGCAACTCGGGCCGGTGGCGGACGAGGTGGCGCCGATGGGCGCGCATCGCGTGCTCTACACGCCGGACGGCCGGGGAACGTACCCGGTGAAGCCCGGCCGGTATCGGGCGACCGTCTCCCGCGGTCCGGAGTACGGCTTCGTCGAACTCGAAGTGACCGTACCGGAGGGAGGCGTGGCACCCGTGACGGCCGAGTTGCGGAGGCTGGTCGACTCCTCCGGCTGGATCGGGGCCGAGTTCCACGTCCACACGCGGGCGAGCGTCGACTCCTCCACCGACACGTGCCAGCGGGTCCTGGACGCCGTCGCCGAGGGGCTCGACTACGCATCCTCGACGGACCACGACGGCTACTCGGACTACCAACCGTGCATCGAGAGCCTCGGCGTGCAGGCGTACTTCCACAGCATGATCGGCGCCGAGGTCTCCCCGATGTCGAACGGCGGCCACCGCAACGCCTTCCCGATGCCCTACGACCCGGCCGATCCGCTCCGCAACTGGGGCCCGCAGTTCTGGGCCGGACTCTCGTCCCAGGCGCTGAACGACAAGCTGCGCGCCCTGCCGACGGAGCCGGTGGTGATGATGAACCACCCGCGGTCTTCGCTGTCGTACACCTCCTGGGTCGAGTTCGATCCGGTCACCGGGGAGACCGGGCGGGAAGCGCTGACGACGGGCTTCGAGGCGATCGAGACGAGCAACGGCGGCGAGTTGCCGTTCGACAGCATCGAGCAGCTCACCGCCGAGTCCGACGAGGCGATCCGGGAGATGGCGCGGTCCAGCGGCCGCCGGGACGAGGTGCCGACCTTCCGCGATTACCTCGGCTTCCTGGCGCTGGGATGGGACATCACGGCGATGGGGACCAGCGACGTCCACGGACCCAGCGGTGCAGGGTACTCCCGATCGTACCTGCGTGTCGGCGTCGACGACCCGCGGGAGGTGACCGAGGAGATGGTCACGACGGCGGTTCGCGAGGGGCGCGTCGTCGTGTCCAACGGCGTCTTCCTGCGCGTCCTGGTCGAGGGCGAGGAGGCGATGGGGCCGCGGGAGGTGGTGCCGATGGGCGGGACCGAGGTGGAACTGTACGTCCAGGTGGAGGCGGTCCCCGGCGTGGACGTCTCGACGCTGCACGTGCTGGCCAACGGCCGCCCGCTGTACCTGCGCCGGGACGGGTCGCGCATTCTGGCCGAGGATACCGCGGCGGGCGGCGGGGTGCTCTCGTTGCCGCTCCTCGCCGGCGACGCGATCGACGAGGTGCTCCGCCTGGCGACCGAGGTCGTCCATGCGCCGAGGCGCGACACGTTCTACCACGTGTTCGCCACCGGCATCGGCGCGATGGGTCCGCTCCCCTCCTCCGGTCCGTTCGCCTACACGAACGCCATCTACGTCGATGTCGACGGGGGCGGGTTCGACCGCTAGGCTCGTTCCCTTGCGCGGCGATGCCTTGAGCGGACCGGAGGGGGCTGTTAGAGTTCCCGCCGTGCCTGCGATCTGCCCGACCTGCCAGCGTCGATTCGAGGAACCCGCGGGCGGCGGACGATGTCCGGAGGACGGCACGCCGCTGATCCAGGTCTGCGATTCGACGCCGCCGCCGCCGGACCCGCCGGCGCCCGGCGCCGCGCCGTGTGGGCCGCCGCCGTCGTCCCCGTCGCCGCCGCCCGCGTCGTCGGCGTCGGCCTTCCTCACGCCGTCGTCCGCCTCGCTGGTGATGACGCCCGCCGACTCGCCCGAGGCGGGGCGGGCGCAGGCCGAGGCCGCGTTCGCCGCCGGCGACCTCGATGCGGCGCTCAAGCAGTTCCGGGCGGTGCTGTTCCAGTTCGAAGGGCGGCTGTCGCCGGGGGAGCGCGCCGGCCTGTACGTGCGGATGGGTCGGATCAAGGCGGCGCAGAACGATCCGCGACTGGCGCGCAACCTGTACGAGAAGGCCCTGGGGCTCGATGCCGAGCATCGCGGGGCGCTGGAGGGGCTGGTCGAGCTGGCGGCGGCGACGCACGACCACGCGCTGCGGGTGGAGGCGCACCGCCGGTTGGCCGGCGTGCTGGCCGGCCGGGAGCGGGTCCGTCACCTGCTCGAGGCCGGGGACGTCGCCCTGGGCGCGCTGCACGACGTCGCGCAGGCCTGTCTCCTCTACCAGGAAGCGCTGGCGATCGATCCCGGCGATCGGGCGGCGCATCTCAAGCTGTTGCAGGCGTGCCGCGACGCGGGGCTGTGGCCGGAGGCGGTGGCGGCGTGCGAGGGACTGCTGGCGCACGAGTCCGACCGGCACAAGCGGGCCACCTGGTGGTTCTTCCTCGCCACGACCTACCGCGACCGGTTGCAGGACGAGAAGCGGGCCGTGGAGGCGTTCGAGCGGGTCCTGGACGAGGACCCGGAGGACGAAGAGAGCCTGGCGGCGCTGGAACGGATCCACACCGCCGCCCGGGACTGGACGGCGCTCGAGCGGACCTGGCTGCGGGCGCTCGAACGGTTGTCCGCTCCGGGGACGGAGGCGCGGCGGGAGGCGCTGCTGGTCAAGCTCGGCGAACTGGCCCGCGGGCCGCTCGACGACGTGTCCAAGGCCGCCGACTACTACGCCGGCGCGCTGGAACTGGCGCCCGAGAACCTCTCCCGTCGCGACCTGCTGGCGCGGCTGTACGCCGCCGTTCCCGATCGCTGGCGCGACGCCGTGCGCGAGCACCAGCGGCTGCTGCGGTCGGACCCGAAACGGATCGACTCCTATCACGCGATGCGCGCCGTGCTGCGCGACGCCGGCCGGGTGGACGAGACGTGGTGCGTCTGTGCGGCGCTGGTGCATCTCGACCGCGCCGATCCCACCGAGCGGCAGTTCTACGAGTCGTACCGCCCGAAGGGTTCGCTGGCCGCGACCGGCGCGCTCGACGCCGACGCCTGGCGCGACGACCTCTATCATCCCGACGAGGATCGCGACCTGTCGCAGCTCCTGGCGGCCACGGCTTCCGCCGCCGTGCGCACCTGCGCCCGCACGGCGAAGGCCGTCGGCCTGCGCAAGAAGGACCAGCAGGATCTCGCGACCAGCCCGCTGGCGCTGGCCAAGGCGCTCCGGGCGGCCGGCGCGGCGCTCGGCGTCGCGCTGCCGGAGCTGTACGTCGTGTCGAACCAGCCGGGCGGACTGATCGTCGCCGGGACCGAGCCTGCGGCGTCGGTGGCCGGACAGGACTTCCTCGCCGGCCTCACGCCCGTCGAGCTGCGGTTCGTGGCGGGACGGCATCTGGCGGCCTATCGCCGCGAGCACGTCGTGGCGTACCTGCTGGCGGCGACCGCGGCGGCCGAGCGGCGGGCGTTCGGGCCGCTGCTGGCCGCGTGGGTCGATGCGGCGCTGGCGGTCGGCGCTCCCGGGGCCGACGCGCCGCGCGCGCCCGAGGCGCAGTCGCTCGCGAAGCGGATCCAGGCCGTGCTCCAGCCGCTGGAACTCGAGCTGCTGCGGGAGGCGGCGCGCCGCCTCGCCGGCCGCGCCGCCGGTCGTCTCGCGGCCTGGCTCCGCGCGGTCGACTTGACCGGCGACCGCGCCGGCCTGCTCCTGTGCGGCGACCTGCCCACCGCCGCCCGGATGCTGCCCCGCATGCCGGCCTTCGCGCCGGATCTGTCGGACGCCCGCCGCGCCGACGAACTGCTCGTGTTCGGCGTCAGCGACGCCTGCTTCCGCCTCCGCCGGCGCCTCGGCCTCGCGCTGCCCGAGGAGTGACCGCATGGTCGAACGCCGGTTGTGCCTCGAGATGCCGCCCGTCGTACGGGTCGAAACCCGCGTGCTCCAGGCGGGAGAGCAGGACGGCCGGCCCTGGGTGCGGCTCGCGGAGACCCCGTTCTACCCCGAGGGCGGAGGCCAGCCCGCCGACCGCGGCGCGATCGCCGGCGTCCCGGTGCTCGACGTGCGCGCCCGCGGCGCCGAGGTGCTGCACATCCTGGAGCGGCCGCTGCCGGCCGATCGCGCGGTGGTCGCCGAGATCGATCTCGACCGCCGGACCGACCACAGCCAGCAGCATACCGCCCAGCACGCGCTGACGGCGCTGCTGCTCGAGCGTCACGGGCGGCGGACGACGGCGTTCCATCTCGGCGAGGGATACACCGCGATCGAGGTCACCGGCGACGTGCCGTCGGAGGCGACGCTGCGGGCATGGGAGGCCGAGCTGAACGCGGAGGTGCGGCGCGACCCGCCGGTGCGAGCGCGCTGGGTCGAGCCGGAGGCGCTGGCGGAGCTGCCGGTGCGCAGCCGCGGACTGCCCGAAGGGCACACCGGACCCGTGCGGCTCGTCGAGATCGAGGGGCTGGACCTCAACACCTGCGGCGGCACCCACGTCGCGCGCCTCGGCGAACTGCAACTCGTCCACCTGCTCGACGCCGCCCCCGCCCGCGGCGGCGTCCGGCTGCGGTTCCTCGCCGGGACCCGGGTTCTGCGGCGCCTGCACGGGATGCTGGCGCTCGAGGCCGAGATCAAGGCGCGGCTGGGCACCGGCCCCGAGGAACTCGGCGCGGTGCTGGACAAGTGGCAGGCCGAACGACAGCGGCTGGCGCGGCGGGTGCGCGAGCTCGAGGCGGAGCAGGCGGAACGCGTGGCGGCCGAGCTGGCGGCGACGCCGGGTCCGCGGCTCGGGCGGTTCCTGCCGGGCGCCGGCCCGGACCTGCTCAAGGCGGTCGCGGGCGCGGTGCTCGAACGCCGGCCCGAGGCGGTCGTGGCGCTGGTCGGCGAGGACGGCGAGCCGCCGCAGGCGTGCCTGCTGGTGCAGTCCGGACCGGACGGCCCGGCGGACGTGTCGGCGATCGGCGTGCGGTTGCGGGAGCGGCTCGGCGCCAAGGGCGGGGGCCGCGGCGGCCGGTGGCCGGCGGGGGAGCCGGTGTTCGGGACCGAGGAATGAGGCGCGTCGCAACGCGCCGGGCGGCGCGAGGCGCGGACGCGCACGGGGAGGGCGAGATGACGGCGAACGCGAGCGGAAGCTGGAACTTGGCGGCGGCGTGCCTGGGGGCGGCGCTGCTGGCGGTGCCGGTGCTCTCGATCGGCTGCGGCGACGACGGCGAGTCGAGCTGCACGACGTCGGACCAGTGCGGGCCGGGTCGGATCTGCGTCGGCAACCGCTGCGTGCCGCGGCCCGACGCGGGTGACGGCGAGACGGTCGTGGGCGCGGACGCGGACGCGGACGGCGACGCCGGCGAGGAGGGAACGGGCGCGGACGGCGACGCCGACGACGGCGGCACCGGGATTCCGTGCGCGCCGGGGGCGGAGTGCCAGGACGACATGCGCTGCGTCGGAGGCTTCTGCGTGCCGTGGGGACCCGGGGAGTTCGACCCGGCGTGCGTGCGCGCGGCGGTGCCCGGGCCCGTGCGCCCCGGTCTGCAGTGCACGTGGGACGGCCCGCCGGCGGACGATCCGGCGCCGACGTTCAACCGGATCCTCCACACGCCGCTGGTCGCCGACCTGGGGATCGCGACGGCGCCGGACGTGCCGACCCGCCCGAGCGTGATCTTCATTTCCGACGCGACGTACTACGAGGGGCCGCCGCGCGGGTGCGGGGCGGCGGGGACGCTCCGGGTGATCGACGGCGCGACGTGCCGCGAGCAGGCGGCGGTCACCGACGAGGCCGACCGGCTCAACTCGCCCGTCACGCCCGCGGCCGGCGACATCGATGGCGACACCGCGGTCGAGGTCGTCGCGGCGGGTGCGGCCGGCGGCCTGCTGGCGTTCCGCTGGGACCCCGCGGCCGGACGGCTCGTCCGCGTCTGGCACAGCCACCTCGCCGACGGATCGCTCGACCTGCACGGCTCCGGCCAGTGCTTGTGGAGCGGCGTGACGCTGGCGGACCTCGACGACGACGGGCGGGCCGAGGTGATCTTCGAGGGCGGGGTGTGGGATGCGGACGGCCTGCGGCTGTCCAGCGTGCCCGGCTGGCCCGTCCGCTCGACCGGCTACCCGTCGGTCGTCGCGGACGTCGATCTGGACGGCGTGCCGGAGCTGGTGGCGGGGTCGGCCACGTGGGGCTGGGACGCGGCGACCCGCGCCTTCGTGCTCGAGCCGTACTGGGCCGGGCCCGGCCAGGAGGGTTGGACCGCGGTGGCCGACTTCGGCGATTTCCCGACCGCCGCCGGGGACGCGCCCGGGCGGCCCGAGGTGGTCTCGGTCTACGGGCAGCAGATCACGCTGCTCAGCATCGGCGGCACCGTGCTCGGCAGCTACACCGCGCCCTCGCGCGGCGGCGGGCCGCCGACGATCGCCGACTACGACGGCGACGGGTTCCCCGAGGCGGGGGCCGCGTTCGGGTCGCACTACGTGGTCTACGACTTCGTCGCCGGCGGGGTGCTGTGGCTGCAGCCGTCGCAGGACCTGTCGTCCGCGCGGACCGGTTCGAGCGTCTTCGACTTCAACGGGGACGGGATGGCCGAGGTGGTGTACGGCGACGAGTGCTACGTGCGGGTGTACGACGGGACGACGGGCGCCGTGCTCTTCTCGCAGGCGCGCTTCTCCAGCACCTGGCAGGAGAACCCGATCGTCGCGGACGTGGACAACGACTTCGCCGCCGAGATGGTGGTGGGGATGAGCGGTCCGTGCGCGCCGGCGTACTGCGCGGGGCCGAGCGGTTCGGGGTGGGACGACCTGTTCGCGGGGCTGCGGTGCGACACGGCGGCGGATTGCCCCGGCGGGGCGTGCGACGAGGGGTACTGCCGCTGCATGACCGACGCCGACTGCGGTGCGACGTTCGGCTGCTCGCCGCCGCTGGCCGGGACGCCCGGCACCGGCAACGTCTGCCGCGCCCGCCACCTCGACTGCGTCCCGCAACTCCGCATCTACCGCGACGCCCACGACCGCTGGGCCTCCTCGCGGTCGATCTGGAACCAGCACGCGTACTCCGTCACGAACGTCGAGGACGACGGTTCGATCCCGCGGACGAGCGCCTGGCGGCGGAACTGGGAGGTCGGCGGCCTCAATAACTTCCGCCAGAACGTGCAGGGCACGCTGACCGACGTGCCGGGCCCGGACTTCACCGTCGGCCGGCTGCAGGCGGTCTGCGAGGACGAAAACACGCGGATCCGCGCCGAAGTGTGCAACCGCGGCGGCGCGCTGATCGATTCCGGCGTGACGGTGATCTTCCGCCAGGAGGGAGGCGAGGAGTTGTGCCGGCTGGTGACGCCCGACCCGGTGCCGCCCGGACGGTGCGCCGAGGTGGAGTGCCTGGCGCCGGTGCAGGCGGACGGCGTGTTCGAGGCGGTGTCCGACCCGGACGGTGCCGTCGCCGAGTGTCTCGAGGGGAACAACGGGGCCAGCGGCCTGGCCGACTGCCTGATCTGAGCGGTCCCCCATCCCGGCGCCGCCGGCGGCGGCGGAGGACGGCCCCGCGTCCGGCAGGAACCCGCCGCCGGGCCCTCGCGACCCGAGCTACGGACACTCGGTGTCGTAGTACCGCCAGTCGGAGCAGGAACCGACGTCCGGGCCGTAGTAATCGCCGGTCATGCAGGTGTAGCTCGACTCGCACCAGCCGCAGGCCGAGTCGCCCGTGCAGGTCGTGCAGCTCCAGTGGTCGTTGCACGGGTCGGACGGGACGCAGTCGGCGGGGTAGTAGTTCCAGTCGGAGCAGTACGAGCCGGTCGGGCCGGACGAGGTGCCGGTGAGGCAGGACCAGGTGGCCTCGCACCAGCCGCAGCCGGAGGCGGCGGTGCAGGCCGCGCAGTCCGAGTGGACGTCGCAGGGATCGGGCGGCGCGGGGCAGGACGAGCCGTAGTACCGCCAGTCGGAGCAGTACCCGGACGTCGGTCCGGACGAGCCGCCGGTCATGCAGGTCCAGGTCGCCTCGCACCAGCCGCAGGCGGAGTCGGCGGTGCACGTGGCGCAGTCGCCGTGGCCGTTGCACGGGTCGGTCGTGACGCAGTCGGACGAGCGGTACCGCCAGTCGGAGCAGGCGCCGGCATCGGGTCCCGCCGGTCCACCGGTCATGCAGGTCCAGCTCGCGGCGCACCAGCCGCAGGCGGCCCGACCGGTGCAGTCTTCGCAACTCCACGAGTCGTCGCACGGGTCGGCGGAGGCGCAGGCCGACGCGTACCAGACCCAATCGGCGCACGAGCCGCTCGCCGGGCCGCCCCAACTCCCGCTCATGCAGGTCGAGGTGGAGTTGCACCAGCCGCAGGCGGCCGTGCCCGTGCAGGCTTCGCAGTCGTACGTCCCCGCGCACTCGTCCGCGGCGCACTGCAAGGACAGCCAGTCCCAGTCGCCGCACGACCCGCTGCTCGGGCCGGAAGACGTCCCCGTGCGGCAGGACGATGTGTCGTTGCACCAGCCGCAGCCCGCGACGACCGTGCAGGTGCCGCACGAGCCGTGGCTGTCGCAGGGGTCGGTGGTGGACCCCGAGCAGCCGCTGACGTACCAGACCCAGTCGGCGCAGGAGCCGGAGGTCGGGCCGGCGCTGCCGCCGGTGGCGCAGGTGCCGGTGGCGCGGCACCAGCCGCAGGTGGCGACCGAGTTGCACGACGCGCAGTCGGTGTTGGCGGCGCACGGGTCGGTCGTGGCGCCGCAGGAGCTGACGTACCAGCTCCAGCCGGAGGCGCAGCTTCCGGCCGTCGGTCCGGCCAGAGCCCCGGTCATGCAGGTCGCCGTGGCGCCGCACCAACCGCAGCTCGCGCGCCCGGTGCAGTCCGCGCAGCTCCTCGCCTCGGCGCAGGGGTCGGTCGTGGAGCCGGTCGTGCAGCTTTCGTCGGTGCAGGTCAACCCCGAACAGCAGTCGGCGGTCGCCGCGCACAGGTCGGAACCGACCTGGCAGGCGCAGTGACCGGAGACGCACGACATCCAGCCGCAGCAATCGAGGCTCGAGGCGCACGAGCCGCCGGCCTCGACGCAGCACTGCGCGTCGTCCGGCGCGCCCCGGCAGCTCAGCGACGAACAGCACTCGGAGGCCGCCGCGCACGCCGCGCGCACCGGGGAACAGGCGCTCGAACTCCGGACGCACTGGCTCGCCGCGTTGCATTCCAGCCCCGCGCGGCAGCGGTCGCCCGACGTGCAGCAGGGTTGGCCTTCCGCGCCGCAGGAGGCGCTCGAACAGCTGCCGCCGCTGCAGGTCCCGTCGCAGCGGGCGCCGCAGGAACCGCAGTTCCGCGGATCGCGCGTCGTGTCGACGCAAGCCCCGCCGCAACAGGTCGCGCCGGACGCGGTGCACGTCGAACCGGAACAGCAGGGTTGGCCGAGGGCACCGCAGGCGGCGGGCGCCGTCTGGCAGGTCCCTCCGGTGCAGACCAGCCCCGCGTTGCACGCCGTGCCGCCGCAGCACGGCTCGCGCGCCCCGCCGCAGGCCGGCGCCGTCTCGCAGACGCCCGCGGTGCAGACGAGGCCCGAGGCGCAGGCGGTGCCGGAGCAGCACGGCTGGCGGAGACTCCCGCAGGCGGCCGTCGGCACGCACGTGTCGCGGTCGCACACCAGGCCCGACCGGCAGGCGCCGCCGGCGCAGCACGGCTGCCGCTCGCCTCCGCACGCCGGCTCCGCCACGCACGTGCCGCCCGTGCACACCAGTTCGTCCGCGCAGGCCATCCCGGAACAGCAGGGCTGGCCCTCGCGACCGCAGGCGGCCGCGGCGGTGCAGGTGCCCGCGACGCAGGTCAGCCCCGGGCCGCAACCCGAGCCGGAACAGCACGGCTCGCGGTCGTGCCCGCAGCGGACCGACCCGTCGGGCGTCGCCGTGTCGTCCGTGCCGTCCCGCGCGTCCCGCGGCACGTCCCGGATCACCGTGTCGTCGCTCGACGGCGCACAGGCGAGCGCCAGCGCGGCCCCCGCCAGGGCCGCCGCCCACCTCGCGCGCCCGGTACCCGCGAATCTCGACATCTCGGCCTCCCTTCCGGCAGGCTCGGGTCTGCTGGGATCCAAGCCGGAAGGAATTCTAGGAGATGCCGGCCGGATCCCGCAAGTCATGCACCGAGGCGCCGCGACCCCGCGCCCGTTCGCCGGCGCGGGCGGTCGCGCCTCACCTCCGCGGGGCGCTCGCAGAACGTGACGCCGGCGTGCGGCGACGCCGGGTTGCGCCGGCGGCCGCGCGTCGCTACAAACGACCCTCGAGACGGCCGGGCGCCGCGGGGGCGGCCCGGCTCGTCCCGGAACGGAAGCGACGGATGAAGCGCGCACGATCCGCCGCCGCCATGCTCGCGTTCGGGATCTGCCTGGCGACGATCCCGGCGTGCCGGGGCGAGCGAGAGGCTCCGGCCGCCGCATCGGGGCCGGACGATGCCCCTGCCGCCCGCGCCGCGGGAGCCTCCACG
Organism: Myxococcales bacterium; assembly: GCA_012797735.1. Lineage (GTDB taxonomy): Bacteria > Myxococcota_A > Polyangia > DRWM01 > JAAZOP01 > JAAZOP01. The sequence continues at coordinate 14,706 of JAAZOP010000458.1, read as the reverse complement.
CATCCGCAAAGCGATGCGGAGCGCACTGCCGCCGCACCGCCCGTGGAGCCGGGCGAGGGGGCGACGCCCGCGCCCGCCGATGCCGGCCCGGCACTCGACGCCGCCTCGCCGCCCGCGCTGGTCGACGCGGGCCCGGCGCTCGATGTCGTCCTGCCGCCCGGAGGAGGGATCGTCGGACCCGCCGGCGGTGCCCCGGCCGTCCCCGAGGTGCCGATCGAGAACCGCGAGCGCGGCGAGCGTCCCGGCGCGGAGTCGGCCGAGGCGCTCGCCCGGCGGCTGTTGCCGGCCATCCTCGCCGGCGACCCGACGCCGGTCCGCGACCTGGTCTTCCCGCTCGGCCCGTTCACGCTCCTGAAGGACCTGCCCGACCCGGCGGCCTACCACCGGCGGCTTGTGCGGTGGTTCGAGGAGGACCTGCGCGCGAAGCGCGAGGAGTTGGGCGGGGTCGATGCGCTCGAGTTCCGCCGCTTCCGGTTCGGCCGTTGCGAATGGGTGCCGAAGGGGGGGGAGGGGAACCGGATCCCGTACTGGTCGTGCCGGCGGAACCGGATCACCGCGTGGACCGGCCGGCGCGAGATCGAGGTGGAGATCCGCGTGCTGATCCACTGGGGTCGGGACTGGTACGTGACGCACCTGGGTCCCGTCCGGCGATGAGCGGCGGGGCGGGACGGGCGGGACTTCGCTGGCCGACACGGGACTCCCTGGACTCGCCCGCGCGCTCGTCGTAGCCTCGACCGGACGGAAGGAGGGGACGACCGTGTGGCGAAGACTCGCGTTCGCGATCCTGCCGCTCGCCGCGCTGGCGTGCGGTTCGCGGGTCGCGACGACGGCGGGCGGCGGTTCGGGCGGCGGTCCGGGACCGGACGCCGCGGCATCGCTGGAGCGGCTGGGGGCGTTGGCGTCCGAGTTCGTGGTCGGGGCGATGACGTTCGCACCCTCGCAGGCGACGGCGCAGGGATACCACCGGGGCCGCGACGCCGACGACCTGCCGCTCGACCTCGACACGCTGCTCGACGATCTGTCGGTCGAGAGCGTGACGCGACGGGTGGGCGCGCTGGCCGATTTCGAGCGGCGGTTGGCGGATGGGGTCGCGCCGGCGGCGCTGGACCCGGAGGGTCTGGCCGACCTGCAACTGCTGCGGGACGCCGCGGCGCTGGAGCGGTGGACGTGGGAGGAGGTCGCGCCGCACCTGCACGACCCGACGCTGTGGGTCGAGCGGCTCGGGCGGGCGCTGACCTTCCCGCTGCTGCTGCCGTACGACCCGCCGGCGGAACGGGTGCGGGACGTGCTGGCGCGGCTGGAGCGGCTGCCGGACTACGTGGCCCGGGCGCGGGCGACGCTGCAGGACGCCCCGCCGGTGTGGATCGAGGTGGCGCGGGCGGCGAACGAGGGGAATCGCGAGCTGGTGCGCGAGCGGCTGCCCCGGTTCATCGCCGACGAGTGCGGGGGGGACGCGGACCTGGCGGCGGCGTTGGCGGTGGCCGCGCCGGGAGCGCTGGCGGCGCTGGACGAGCTGGACGTCTTCCTGCGTGAAGGGCTGCGGCGGGCGCCGGACGACGCCTGGCGTCTCGGCCCGGAGCGCTACGCCCGCAAGTTCGCGCTGTCATTCCACGGGGCGACGACGCCCGAGGCGCTGGCGGACAGCGCGCGGGAGGCGCTGGCGGCCAAACGTGCGGCGATGCTGCAGACCGCGCTGCCGCTGCTCGCCGAGCTCGGCCTTCCGGGACCGGCCGACCCGACGGCCCCGACGCCGGACGAGGAGCAGGCGGCGCTGGCCGCGGCGCTGGACGCGATCGGAACCGACCGCGTGCCCCGCGACGGACTGCTCGACGCGGTCCGCGAAACCCTCGCAGAAACCGACGGCGTCCTGGCCGGCGGAGCGCTGTTCACCCACGCCGGTCACGAGAACCTCTCGCTCGGTCCCACCCCCGTCTTCCTGCGCGGCCTGTACTCGGTCGGCGGGCTCGTTCCGCCGCCGCCGTTCGAGCCGCAGCTCGGGGCCTGGTTGTGGATCACGCCGATTCCCGACGACTGGGACGACGCGCGCGTCGAACAGAAACTGCGGGAGTACAACCGCCAAAAACTGCGGCTGCTGGCGTGGCACGAGTCGGTGCCGGGCTACTTCACGCACTCCGCGTACGCGAACCGGGTCACGCCCACCTGGCGACGACTGCTGCGGAGCGTCTACGGCGACCCGGCGACGGTCGAGGGATGGTCGACCTACGCCGAGGAGCTGATGCTCGCCGCGACGCCTTACGGGCGCGACCCGCGCATGGTGCTGACGTACGCCAAGGAGGAGCTGCGCTCCCTGGCCAACGTCCTGCTCGACGTCGGACTGCACGCCCGCGGGATGAGCGACGAGGAGGCGCTGGCGCTGATGACGGAGCGGACGTTCCAGGAGCGGGCGGAAGCCGAGGGCAAGCTGCGGCGGGCCAAGCTGTCGTCGACCCAGCTCTGCGCCTACTACCTGGGTGTCAGCGCCTGGCGGGAGATCCGGGCGGAAGCGGAACGCGCGGCCGGCGCCGCCTTCGACCTCCGCGCGTTCCACGATCGGGCGCTGGGCGAAGGGGCCGTTCCGCTGCCGCTGCTCCGGGAGATCGTGCTGGGCGGATCGTGATCGCGCGGGCGGGCGCGGCCCTACGACGACGAGACTTCGAGCAGCACCGCCTTGAGGTATCGGCCCTCGGGAAACCACGGGACCACGGGGTGGTCCTCGCCCGCCCCGCGCACCTCGCGGACGGCCGCGCGCCGTCCGGCGTCTCGGGCGGCGGCGCGCAGCAGTTCGAGGAAGCTCCGCGGGTCGAGGTGGCTCGAGCAGGAACAGGTCAACACGAGCGCGCCGGGGGCGGTCAGCTGCAGGACGGCGGCGTTGAGGCGCCGGTAGGCGGTGCGGGCGCGGGGGAGGGCGGCGCGGCTCGGCGCGAAGCTCGGCGGGTCGCAGACCAGCAGGTCGAAGGTCCGGCGCGCCGCGGCGGCCCGCTCCAGCCAGGCGAAGGCGTCCCCCGGCTCGACCGTGTGGGCCGCGGGGTCCGCGCCGTGGAGCGCGAGGTTGCGGCGCGCGGCGTCCGCCGCCGGCCGCGACAGCTCCACCGAGACGCTCGACCGTGCCCCGCCCGCCGCCGCGGCCACGGCGAAGCCGCCGGTGTAGGCGAACAGGTTGAGGACGCGCCGCCCGGCCGCCCGTTCCCGGACGAGTGCGCGGTTCTCGCGCTGGTCGAGGTACAGACCGGTCTTGTGCCCATGTAAGAGGTCGACCTCGAAGCGCAGGCCGCGCTCCCGCACGACGCCCGAACGCTCGGGCAGGGCGCCCCACAGTGCCACCGCGGGCCGCTCCGCGGGCGTCCCGGTCAACGACGCCGGTCGCCCGCGACGGCGCGCCGTCCGGCCGAACGGCCGTTCGAGGATCCGGCCGATGCCGGGCAGCCCCCGGACCGCCTCGACGACCCAGGAGCGGAGCGCCGCCGGGCCGGCGCCGTCGAAGCGGAGCACCGCGGTGTCGCCGTAGCGGTCGCAGACCACGCCCGGCAGGCGGTCCGCCTCGCCGTGGACGAGACGGCAGCAGTCGGTATCCCCGGCCGCCAGCAGCTCGGCGCGGCGCGCGGCCGCGGCGGCGATGCGTTCGGCCACCAACCCGGCCGCGACCGGCTCGGCAGGGTCCAGGGTCAAGACGCGGAAAGCGATCGGCGAGTCCGGGTCCCAGACCCCGCGGGCGAGGAAGCGGCCCGCCGGGTCGAGGAGATCGACGACCGCGCCGGCGGCGAGGCCGCGGGGGGCGGCGAGCGCCTCGGCGTAGACCCACGGATGACCGGCGCGCACGGCCCGGACGACGTCGCGCCGCAGGCGCACGGAGGGAAGATCGGCCGCCGGCCGTCGTGGGCGCATGGTCGCGGCCCGGACGTTGTCTCCGCGCGGCGCCCGGCGTCAAGTCGTCTCCGGGCGGTCCGGCGTCCGTTCCACGGGGCCTGCCGCGACCGGCGCGCCGTGCGTCGACGGTTCCCGCGCGGAGCGCGGAGGGTTCGGACGGCGATCGGTCAGAAGGGGTTGGCGTCGTCGGGCGGGGTGAACTCGGTGGCGATCCCGATGTCGCCGTCCTGGGCGGCCGCCTGGGAGAAGCGGGTGTACTCGCCGTCGAACACGAGCGGCACGCTGCCGGTCGGTCCCGAGCGATGCTTGGCGACGATCAGTTCGACCTGGCGGTGCGTCCGATCGACCTGTTGCGGGTTCTGGTCGTGCAGGAAGATGACGATGTCGGCGTCCTGTTCGATCGCGCCGGACTCGCGCAGGTCGGCGAGCACGGGACGCTTGTCCTGGCGCTTCTCGACGTCGCGGGAGAGTTGGGACAGGGCGATGACGGGGAGGTCGAGCTCCTTGGCGAGCGCCTTGAGATTCCGGGAAATCTCGGCGATCTCGCGTTCGCGGCTGTCGAACGAGCGGGTGGGCCGCATGAGCTGGAGGTAATCGATCGCGACGAGGCCGATGCCGTGCTGGAGCTTGAGGCGGCGGACCTTGCCGCGGAGCTGGGCGACGGTGAGGAGCGGGGAGTCGTCGACGTACATCTCGATCTTGCTCAGGCGATCGGCGGCCATGAAGAGGCGGGTCCAGTCGTCCTGGGACAGGCCGTGGGCGGTCCGCAGCTTGTTCGCCGGAATGCCGGCCTCGGAGGAAAGGATGCGGCGGACGAGCTGTTGGCGGCTCATCTCGAGCGAGAAGAAGGCGACGGGGGTCTTGCCGGCGCTGGCGGCGCTGGTGACGAGGTTGAGGGTGAAGGAGGTCTTGCCGACGCTGGGGCGGCCGGCGAGGATGATCAGGTCGGAAGCCTGGAGGCCGGCGGTCATCGCGTCGAGGCGCGGGAAGCCGGTGGGAACGCCGGTGATCTCCTTGGAGGACTGGCTCAACGCGTCGAGTTCGGTGAAGACCTCCTTCACCGTGCGCCGGATGTGCGCGGTCTCGGTGCGGTAGCGCTGCCGCGACACCTCGAAGATCGTCTGTTCGGCGCCGTCGAGGAACGAGTCCAGGTCGCCGTAGTCCTCGAACGAGTCGCTGACGACGCGGCTGCAGGCCAGGATCAGCCGGCGGACGATCGGCTTCTCCCGCACCAGCCCCGCATGCTCCTCGACGTGGGCGGAGACGGGCACGACGTCGATCAGCCGGTCGAGGTACGCGGCGCCGCCGACGCGGTCGTACTGGCCGCGCTGCTTGAGCGTCTCGGCCAGCGTCACGGCATCGATCGTGACGCCGCGTCCCGACAGATCGACCATCGCCTCGTAGATCGCCCGGTGCGCCTCGACATAGAAGTCGTCGGCGGTGACGACGTCCTGGACCAGGGGCAGGGCCTTGTCATCGACGAGGATGGCGCCGAGCAAGGCCTGTTCGGCGTCCTCGGCGTGCGGGGGAACCCGGGCGAGAACCTCGCGCGGGTCGGCCTTGGCGGGGGGCTTGCGTTCGGAACCGCGCGGCATGGGACGACGGCCGCCCGGCTACTTCGCGACGACCCAGACCTTGATCGTGGCCTCGGCCCCCGCGTCCAGCGTCACGCGCACGGGAAACACGCCGAGCGACCGGATCGGCTCGTCGAGCTTGATCCGCTTGCGCTCGATCTTGTGGCCCTCCTCGGCCAGCGCGAGCTCGATGTCGGCCGGCGTGACCGACCCGAACAGCCGCTCGTTGTCGCCGACGCGCTTGGCGACGGTGACCGCCACCCCTTCGAGCTTCTCGCGCAGAGCGCCGGCCTCCCGCGCCAGCTTCTCGCGGCGCTTGATCGCCACGCGACGCTCGTGCTCGATCTGCCGCAGCTTGGTCTCGGTGGCCGCCACCGCCAGCTTGCGGGGCAGCAGGAAGTTGCGGCCGTAGCCGTCGCTGACCTTGACGACGTCGCCGGTCTTGCCCAGCTTGGGCACGTCCTCACGCAGGATGACGCGCATGACCGCCTACCTCCCGGAAACCGTGAACGGCATCAGCGCGATGTTGCGCGCACGCTTGAGCGCCAGCGTGACGCGACGCTGGTGCTTGGCGCACGTCCCGGAGATGCGCCGCGGCACGATGCGGCCGCGGTCGGTGATGAAGTACCGCAGGCTGTACGGGTCCTTGTAGTCGATGCGCAGCGACTTGTCGGCGCAGAACCGGCAGACGCGCCGCCGGCGGCCGCCGCCGCGCCGCTTGCCGCCGCGCCCGCCGCCCTCACGTCCGCCCTCGCGTCCACCCTCGCGTCCGCCCTCGCGTCCACCCTCGCGCCCGCCCTCGCCGTACGAGGCTCCGCCGTCCCGGAACGTCATGACGCACCTCCCTGCTCCTCACCGTCCGGCGCCTTGGCCTCGGTCGCCTCCGCCTCGGCCGCCGCCTTCCCGCCGCCCTCCTCCTTCGCCGCCTCGACCTGCGGCGCCTGCGCCGCCAAGTCCGGCGCCGTCGTCAGGCTCGCGTCCGCCTGCGGCTCGACCACGGGCTCCGCGGCCTCCTTGGCCAGCAGATCGAGCCGGAACTCGAGGTCCGCGGGCTGGATCTGGTAGGTCGCCGGGTCGACGTCGTCTTTCACCAGGATCGTCTGGAAACGGACCACCGGGTCCAGCATCCGGAAGTTGCGCTCGAGCTCCGCGACGAGGCCGCCCTGTCCGAGGAACCGGACGAGGTAGTAGAAGCCCCAGTCGGTGCGCTTGATCCGGTAGGCCAGCTTCCGCTTGCCCCAGTACTCCACGCGCACGAGCCGTCCTTCCTGGCGTTCGAGCACGTCCTGGATCCGCTGCACCACGCGTTCCGCCATCTCGTGCGGTACGCGCGGGTCGAGGATGAAGATCGTCTCGTACTCGCGTTGATGCTTCTTCTGGAATTCGGTGAGCATGCCGGTCCCGGACCTCCTCCTGGATTCTCCCCGCCGGGCCGCGCACGGCACGGCGGGATAGCCCCGCCACCTGGGGCGGAACGAGTTGTCGCGCTCTCGGCCCACCCGCGAACCGCCGCGGGCGCCCCGGCGCAACGGGAAACCGCCTTATGGACCGAGCGCCCCCCGTTGTCAAGCGGGTGGCCGCGCCGGGCGGGCCGCGAGGTGTAGGGCGAGCGGGCCGTCGACGGGGTCGTCAGTTGAGCGACAGATCGCCGGGATCGCTTCCGGAAAGGGCCCGCCCGACGATCGCGCCGGGCTCGATCCCCAGGTCCGCCAACGCCCGCGGCCAGATCTCGTCGGGCGGCGTGTGGAACAGCAGCGCCGGGTCGACCGGCCGCGGCAGCCATGCCCCCGCCGCCAGTTCGGCGTCGAGCTGCCCCGGGGCCCACCCCGCGTAGCCGACCAGCAGCCGATACGGCGTGCGGGTCTGCCCCGCGAGCAGCCGGAGCAGCGCGAGGTCCGCGCCGAACCACACCCCCCGCTCGACGACCTCCCGCCCCGCGAACTCGCCGGCCAGGTCGTGCGGCTCCCCGTACAGCACGAACCCCTGCGTCGGCCCCACCGGTCCGCCGTACAACACCTTCGCCTCGCGGCTCCCGCGGTACTCGATCTCCTGCGAGCGGCAGAACTCGCCGAGCGAGTGGTGGGTCTCGCGGTTGACGACCAGCCCGAACGACCCGTGCTCGTCGTGTTCGAGCACCAGGACGACCGAGTGGTCGAAGTTGGGATCCCGCATCTGCGGGACACTGATCAGCAGGGAGGGGGCGAGGTCCATCGAGAGCGCCTCCACCCGAGGCCATAGCATCGCCCTCCGGTCCGGGCAAGCGCCCGGCCGCATGGTTCGCGGCCGGGGTCGAATCGTCCCCCTCGCGTCCGCTCCGTCACCCGCTCCGGCCGCCGCCCCGCTTGACCTGCACGGCGGAGTCGACAAACATCCGGGGCGTCCGGAGGAGGGCGGACCGCGAGACTCCGCCGGCCGCCGGGAAGGAAGCGACGATGCGGCTGCGCGCGCCCGGAATCCTCGGCGGTCTGGTCCTGGTCCTGTGCTGCGTGCCGCGCGGCCCCGCGACGGAACCCGGACCGGTGCCGGAGCCCGACGCCGCACGCCCGGCCGAGCCGGTCGTCGCGGCCGGCCCGGACGCGGAGCCGGGAACGGCGGCTTCGCCCGCGGACGTCCCGCCCGACACCGGGCTGCTCTGTCTGCCGCTCGGCAACTGCGGCTGCTTCACCGAGCCCGAGTGCGTCGCCGTGCGCCTGCGCGCCGACGGCATCACCGTCGATATCGTCGCGGGCCCGCGCGCCGGGCAGACCGGCAACCTGCTCCAGCATTGTCTGGGGGATCCCGTCGCACCGACCGACTGCATCGATTACGTCGATCCGGCGATCGTCTGCCGCCGTCCGTCCGCCTCGCCGCCGGCGCTGGCGAAGTACGTCTGCGCGAGCGACGGGCTCCGACCCCACTACACGTGCGGTTTCGTCGACGGCACCTGCTCCGTGCGCTGACGGGGGCACGGCGGCCGGCCGGCCAGGTCCCGAAAGCGGGTCGGTCCGCTCCCCGGTGGCGGCCTTGCGGCGGCCGGCGGCTCCACGCGCGGGGAGGCCTACTGCGGAAGGAAGCGGCAGGACGCCGAGTACTCGTCGCTGGGGCGGATCGCCATGCAGTGTTCCCGCGCCGCCTGCGCCGCCTCGCGCTGGCGCGCGCCGAACAGCAGGTTCGTGTAGTGGAACCACAGCTCGCCGTGATGGGGGTTCGCCTCCGCCGCGGGCTGCAGAAGCGCCGCGCCCTCGGCGACCGCCTCGCGGTTGCGCGGCGCCGACGCCGAGTCCACGAACCAGCGGCCCCATTGGAGCCGCGGTTCGAGATTCGCCGGGTCGCAGGCGATCGCCTCGCGCAGCTTCTGCAACGCCTCGTCCCGGCGGCGCTGGCGCCAGAGGCCGCGCGCTTCCTCGAGCGCCCCGGTGCAGGCGGTGCCGGTCCCGGGAGTCGCCGGCACGGCGGGAGGCGGCAACGCCCCCGCCTCCGGCCCGGGGACCGGGAGACCCGCCTCCGGCCCCGGTCCCGCTTCGACCCCCGGCGTCGCCGGGACGGCGGCATCGGGTTCTCCCCCGAGCGTCAGGCGGAGCGGTGGAACCGCGGGCGGCGTCGCGTCGGGCGTCGCGGTGTCCCCGGCCACCGCGCCGGGCGGGGTCGCCTCCTCCGTCTCCCCCGCTCGGGTCGCCACGACCGCCGGCCCCGCGTCCACTGTCGTCGCCGGCGTCGGGCCCGCGTCGTCGGCCGGGCCGGGCGCCGGCCAGACGTAGCGGTAGTAGAGGAAACCGCCGATCGCGAGGACCGCCAGGAGCAGGACGACGCCGAGGATGATCGGGCCGGCGTGGCGCCGGGGTGGCGGCACGAGGAAATCGTCGATCGAAGACGGCCGATCCGCGTCCCGGACCTGCAGGTTCTCCTCGGCGACGAACCGGATCCCCGGCCACGAAGCGGATGTGCCGGTGCCGGGCGCGGGGACCGTGGGCGCGCCGCGCGTCCGGAGGAACTCGACGTAGTCGAGCACCTGCTGCTGCTGGTCGGGCGGCAGTTCGCGGACGCGTTCGTTGATCTTCTCCCAGGTCTTCAGGGCGCACCTGCCTCCCGGGGTCCCTCGCGGAGACGCCCGGAACTCCAAACCTGTAGCACGCGTCCCCGCCGGACTCCAGCACCGACCACGGCCGCGCCGGCCGGCCGGCGGCGACTTCCGGGTTGCGCGCCGCCCGCCGGTCGCCTAGCCTGCGGTCCATGGCGGACTGTCCCCGGTGTGGTCGGGCGAATGAGGAAGGGGCGGCGGCCTGCGCGGCGTGCGGGGCCGAGATGGTTCCGGGCGGGGCGAAGCGCACGACGCTCATGCCCCCCGGCGGCGGCGCAGTCCCCGCGGCCGGCGCGCCTGTCGTGCGGAGGGTCTTCTGTCCGCACTGCGGCACGCCGCTGGCCCCGGGGCTCGCCTTCTGCGGGCACTGCGGGAACCGGGTGGGCGAGTAGTCCCGCCGTCGCCTTCGTCGCACACTCGGTCGTCCTTGCGCCGGCAGGGTGCAAGGTCTAGGGTCCTCCGCGGAGGTGGGCGTGCGCGATCTGCACCGACCCCTGTCCAAGGCGGAAGCCCTGGCGGTGTTCCGCGCGGCGTTCGAACAGGCGCCCACGGGCCGCGCCCTCTCGTCCGCCGACGGCACCCTGCGGCTCGTCAACGCGAAGCTGTGCGAGATGCTGGGCTACACCGCCGAGGAACTGACGGGGCGCGACTACGCCGGGATCACGCACCCGGAGGACTTGGCCGCCAGCCGGGAGCACGTCCGCAGTCTCATGGCCGGCGAGCGGAACGGCTTCCAACTCCAGAAGCGGTACGTCCGCAAGGACGGGTCGGTGATGTGGGCCGACGTGACGGCGACGCTGTTGCGCGACGCCGGCGGCCGTCCGCTGTGCGTCGTCGTCGATGCTCTGGACGTCACCGAGCAGCGGCGGAGCGAGGAGCAGCTCCGCGTGGCGCAGAAGATGGAGGCCGTCGCCCACCTGGCGGGGGGACTGGCGCACGACTTCAACAACTTCATGTCGGTGATCCTGGGCCGTGCCGGATTCGCGCTGGAACGGCTGCGGGAGGGCGACCCGCTCCACGAAGACCTCGTCGAGATCGAGAAGGCGGGTCGGCGCGCCGCCACCCTGACCGACCAGCTCCTCGCCCTGGGCCGCCGGCGGGCGAAGGCGCCGGAGATCCTGTCCCCGGACGACGTGTTGCGGGATCTCGAGTCGATGCTGTCGCGGCTGCTGGGCGAGCACATCACGGTCGCGCGCACGACGGAGCCGGGGCTGCGGTGCGTGAAGGTGGACCGCAGCGAGTTGGAGCAGGTGATCCTGAACCTCGCCGTGAACGCCCGCGACGCCATGCCCGACGGCGGCACCCTCACGCTCGACACCGCGAACGTGACCCTCGGCGCCGACGCCGCCGGCACGCTCGTCGCCCCGCCCGGCCCCTACGTCCGGCTGACGGTCAGCGATACCGGCGCCGGCATGGACGAGGCGACCCGGGAGCGGGTGTTCGACCCGTTCTTCACGACGAAACGCCCCGGCCAGGGCACCGGCCTCGGGCTCGCCACCGTCTACGCCATCGTGCGCCGCAGCGGGGGTTGTCTCGAACTGGAGAGCGCGCCGGGGCGGGGTACGACCTTTCGCCTCTTCTTCCCGGCGACCGGCGAGACCCCGGCGCCGGCGCCCATCGCGCCCGCGCCGCCGCGGGACGTCCCCGCCTCCCAGGGGACGATCCTGCTGGTGGAGGACGACGCCGCCGTCCGCCGCGTCACGGAGCGGATGCTGCTCTCCGCGGGCTACCGCGTGCTGTCCGCGACGGGCGGCGGCGACGCGCTGCTGCTGATGGAACAGCACGACGGACCGATCGACCTGCTGCTCACCGACGTGCTGATGCCGCGCATGAGCGGCCCGAAGCTGGCCGAGCGACTGCGGCGCATCCGCCCCTCGCTGCGCGTGCTGTTCATGTCCGGATACGCGGCCCCGGACGGCGACGACACGCGCTGGGCCGGACCGGAGGTTCCGATCCCCGGGACCGTCATCCCGAAACCGATCGATCGCGCGACCCTCCTGTCCCGCGTGCGCGAGGCCCTGGAAACGCCGTCCGGCGGGGCGGGGAACGAGGGCGGCCCGGGTCCCGCGCCCGGCTGAGCCCGCGGCGGGCCGCCGGCGCGGCTCAGGACCCGCGGGCGCGCGGCAACCCCGAACGCTCCAGCAGCCGGTACAGGAACTTCCGCTCGAGCCCCGCGCGGCGCGCCGCCTCCGCCAGGTTGCCGTCCGCCCGCCGCAGCAGATCCTCCAGATACTCGCGCTCGAACCGCCGCACCACCTCGTCCTTCATCTCGTGGAACGGCCGCGTCGCCTCCACCTTCGGCCGCCCGGACTCGTCCCCCGCGGCGCCCCGGAGCAGCAGGGGCATGCGTCCGAACGGCGTGCCGGGCGGGGAGAGCGCCACCGCGCGGGCGATCACGTTGCGCAGCTCGCGCACGTTGCCGGGCCAGGCGTAGGCCGCGAGCCGGGCGAGCGCCGCCGGGTCGAGATCCGCGGCGGGCGCGCCGAACTGCTCGAGGAACCGTCGCACCAGATCCGGGATGTCGGACGTCCGGCGGCGCAGCGGCGGCAGGTGCACCTCGACCACCGCCACCCGGTAGTACAGGTCGCCGCGGAAGGCCCCGCGGCCCACCTCGGCCCACAGGTCCCGATGGGTCGCGGCGACAATCCGCACGTCGTGCCGCTCGCTCCGCGCCGCCCCCAGCGGCGTGACCTCGCCCGCCTCCAGCAGCCGGAGCAGCTTCGGCTGGAGCGCCAGCGGCAGGTCGCCCAGCTCGTCGAGAAACAGCGTGCCGCCGTCGGCCTGCGCGAACGCCCCGGGCCGGTCGGCGACGGCGCCGGTGAATGCCCCCTTGCGATGCCCGAACAGGTCGCTCTCGATCAGCGTCTCGCTGCTCGCGCCGCAATCGAACACCACGAACGGCCCGTCGCGCCGCCGGCTCCGCTCGTGGACCGCCCGCGCCGCCAGTTCCTTGCCGGTCCCGCTCTCTCCGAGCAACAGGACCGGCGCGTCCGAACCGCTCGCCCGCTCCAACAACCCGAACACGCGGCGCATCGCGGGGCTCGAGCCGATCAGCGCGCCGAAGGACGTCGCGGCGCTCTCCGGCACGTCGACCGCCGCCTCCTCCGGCAGGAGCTGCACCAGCGTCGCGCCGAGTCGCAACGTCGCGCCCGGCGGGACCGTCGCGCGCGTCAGCGCCGCCCCGTCCAGATACGTCCCGTTGCGCGACCCGAGGTCGACCACCTCGAACCCGTCCGCCACCGGGCGGATCGTGCAGTGGCGCCGGGAAACCGCGGGGTCGTCGAGCGGCACATCGACCGAGGGGTCCGCGCCGACCACCACGCCGACCGCCGGAATCCCGACCTCGCGCGGCGGGTCGGCACCCAGCACCCGCAGGCGGCAGCGCTGCCCCGCCGCCTGCGGCTCGAGCCGATTGGTGACCCGCGTGACCCGCATCGCCCCTCGACCGCCGCACCGTAGCCGCGGGCGCCCGAGAAGCGCAAGTGGGTCCGCGCGGACCCACCCCGGACGCGAAGCGGGTCCGGACGGACCCGCACCGCCACCCGCACGTCTCGTTCTTCCGCAGGGTTGCGCCCTGGCACGGAGGATGCTCATCGGCGCCGGCATGGAGGCGAGCGGCCGGGACGGCCGCGGCGCGAGAAAAGAAGGAGGAAGAGAGATGCGGATTCTGATGCTGGTTCTTGCCACCCTGGCCCTGCTGGCCACCTCGGGCTTCGGCTTCCTGGCGACGTACCGGGGGTTGACCGACGCGAAGGACATCGACGCCCTGCTCGGCGACGCCAAGGACGAACTCGCCGCGCTGGAGGGGTCGAGCGCGGAGGCGGGCACGCTCAAGCAGCTCGCCGAGAGCACCGGCCGGATGCGGGTCGGCGCCGTGCTGCTCGGCATCGCCGGTCTGGCCGGCCTCGTCCTGCTGGTGCTCGCGTTCCTGCACCGCGGCGTGCCGTGGGCGGCGCTGGCCCTCGTCGTGCTGGCGGTGGCCGGCGCGTTCATCAGCCCGCACTACGACCTCGGGCCGTTCGCGCCGGCCTCCGCCCGGCAACTCGGCTACGTCGTGAGCGTCGCCGCGCTCCTCGGAGCCGGCGGAGCCTTCGGCGCCTGGATGTTCAAGAACCGCCGCGCGCGGGCGGGGCAGGCGCAGCCGGAGCCCGCGGCGAGCCGCGCCTAGCCGCGCACCCCACCGTCCTCCACCCGGACCACACGCATTGCATCTCGAGGAAGCGCCCCGCCGGGCGCCGCGCCTCGACCGTCCGTCGCCGGGAAAGCGCCGCTCCGGTCCCGCCGTCGAGCCCCGGGACCCTGCAACGCCGTCACCGGTCCGCCGTCAACCCCTCCAGCCCCTGCGCGGCCATCAGCACCATCGATTCGTTGATCGTCATCGCGAAGACGGCGTCGCTGCCCCGCGCCTCGAACGCCGCATCGTGGAGCAACGCCGTGCCGACGGTGGTGGCGCGGAACTCGTCCAGCGTCCGATTCAGCTCGGTCGCGCTCTTCGCGGCGTCGCCGGGCGTCTTGTGGTGGATCGCGGCCCGGACGACCGCGGTCTCGGCGACCTCGATCGCGAGCGCCAACCCGTTCGCCTTGCCGCCGCCCTCGAGCAGCCGGCTCCAGCCGCCGGCGGGGACGGCGGCCGCCCAGGCGGCGGCGTCGCGGTCGATCTCCTCGAACAGCGCGACGAACTCGGGACGCTCGCGCACCGACGCCCGTCCGGCGGCTCGCGCCCGGAACCACTCCGCGTCCGCCTCCGGGCGCGCGGAGAGCACGACCACGCCGTCGGCGGGCCAGGCGAGCCGCAGGGTCCGGCGGCCGACCAGTTCGGTGATCGGTCCGTCGGTCGAGACGCGCGTCCGACCGCCTTCGGGCCGGAGCAGGTAGCTCGTGCACGCCTCGAACTTGTCGCGCGGCAGGTTCCCGGCCAGGACGAAATCGATCTGCTCGGGTCCGCCGCCGACCGCGAGCAGCGCGGTCCGCACATCCTCGAACCCGATGCCGCAGACCAGCTTGAGGTTGCGAACGACCTCGAGCGCCGCGGCGCGCGGAGGTCGGGCGGCGAGCTGCTTCCACAGGGCGGTCCGTTCGAGGCGCTCGAGCGAGACGACGGCGACGAGGGTCGCGTCGTTCGCCACGTGCGGGAGCAGCGTCTCGCCGGGCAGCGGGGGTTTCGGCGCGGGCGCCGCGGCGGGCGGGCGGGTCGCCGGCTTGCCGGGGACG
>JAAZOP010000037.1 GCA_012797735.1 Myxococcales bacterium | reverse complement strand
GCCGGCATCGCCGCCGGCGCCGTCCGATCCGCCCCCGGCGGCCTCCGCGGCGTCGGACCGTCCGGAGGGCGGAACGGTCGAGGCGCCGGGCGGCGGGGGCGGAGCGGACGCGGGGCCGGACCGGGAGCTGGAGCGCGAACTGCTCGACGTCTACCAGCATCTGGAGGAGCGGACCTACTATGAGCTGTTGGGCGTGGGTCGGGACGCGACGCCCGATGCGCTGAAGGCGGCGTATCTCGAGCGGGTCAAGCGTTGTCACCCGGACCGTGCCGTCCGACTCGGGCTGGCGGAGCACCGCGAGAAGCTCGAGGCGATCCTGTTGCGCGTGCGCGAGGCGTTCGAGACGTTGAGCGACCCCGCCGCGCGGGCGAAGTACGACAAGGGGTTGGAGGGCGCGGTCGAGACGACCCCGGAGCAGGTCGGCGCGATGGTCGACCAGGCGCTGGCGGCGGAGCGTGCGTACCAGGTCGCGGTGATGCTGGAGCGGCAGCATCGGCTGGACGAGGCGCAGCGGCAGGCCGACGAGGCGCTCCGGTTGCAGCCGGAGCAGGGCGAGTTCGCATGCATGTCGCTGTGGTTGCAGGCCTGCCGGCGACCCGCCCGCGCCTCGGTGGCGGACCTCGTCCCGAAGATGGTCGAGGCGGCGGCGCGGGTGCCGGGGCACGAGCGGGCCCAGATGCAGGCGGCGCGACTGTTGCAACGGGCGGGTCGCGCCAACGAGGCGCTCGAGTATTTCCACCGCGTGCTGCGGCGCAACCCGCAGAACGTCGAGGCGGCGCGCGAGGTGCGCCTGGCGGAGATACGACAGGCGAAGCAGCAGGGAGGCTCGTCGTCCGGGGGCGGGCTGTTCGGCCGGCTGTTCGGGAAGAAGGACCAGTAGTTCACCCTGGAGCCCGCCTCGGACGCTCGCCGGCCGGTCCTCGTCCGCCGCCCGCGCGCCGCGGGCTCGTGCGATGGCCCGCCACGAGAGATGGTGCCCAGCCAGCGCGGCAGAGGGAACCTTCTGACCCCTCCCCCCAGGGCCTCGCCAAGGTCGCCGCCGCCCATGCCTGACGGGCTCCGGGCTCGAGGCTGCAGGCCGGCGGAATCACGATCGACCTGTCGCTCCTGGAGCCTGAAGTCTGGAGCCGGAAGCCTCGCGCCGGCCGGCGATGCGGACGTCGGCGACACCCTGGCCCCTCCCCCCTGCCCTCTTGACTTCCGCGCAGCGGGTCGGACGGACGGGCGCATGCGCGACGCTTGCGTCCCCGTTCTTGCTTGACGCTCCCGGGCGGGTCGAACACACTATCTTGCGGAAGTGCTGCGGGTGGCGCTTCCCTTTTTCGCCCGCGAGGTTGCGGCCGCCGGGACCGGCGCGGGCGTCGGGCGGGGACGATGAAGGGCTTGTTTGTCGTTTTCGAAGGGATCGACGGGGCGGGGACGACCACGCAGGCGCGCCTCCTCCACGAGGCGTTGGTCCGGGAGGGGGTGCCGGTGCATCTGACGCAGGAGCCCAGCGACGGGCCGGTCGGGACGGTCATCCGCCAGTTCCTCTCGGGCCGGCTCGTGGTCAAGGGGATGTCGGGGCCTCGCGCCCCGGGCTGGCCGACGATGGCGCTGCTGTTCGCCGCCGATCGGGTCGATCACCTGGAGACGGAAATCCTGCCGAACCTGGCCGACGGGATTGCGGTGCTGTGCGACCGCTACGTCTTCTCCAGCCTGGTGTACCAGACGGAGACGTCGGGGGACTTCGCCAACCTGGCCTGGATCGAGAACATCAACAAGCTCGCGCCGCGCCCGGATCTCACGATCGTGCTGGACGTCTCGCCGACGACGGCAGCCAAGCGGCGCCAGGGCCGGCGCGAGATGGAGCAGATCTACGACGACCTGGAACTGCAGGAGCGGCTGGCGCGGCGGTATCGGGAGTTGCCGACGCGCTATCCGGGCGAACGGATCGAGGTGGTGAGCGGGGAGCCGTCGCCGCAGGACGTGCACCGGACCTGCCTGGACCTGGTGCGGCGGATGCGCGGCGGGCGATAGCACCGCGGGTGCCGGCCCGCGCGGGCCGGACGGGAGGACGGAGACATGACCGGGTACCGTCGAATCGCAGGCTCGGACTTGGACGGTGCGCCGCCGGAGGCGGTGCCGTCCCGTTGCATGACCGGGTACCGTCGAATCGCAGGCTCGGCCTTGCTGGTCGCCTCGCTGGTCGGCCTGGCCGCTCCCCGGGCCGCGGCGCAGACGCAGATCAAGCCGTACATGCTGCTGATCTTCGACAACTCCGGCAGCATGTGCGACCTGCCCTCCGGCACCCGGAACTGTGCCGACGTCAACAGCCCGCTCAACCAGGCGAAGCGCGCGGTGCGCAACGCCGTCAGCAGCGCCGGCGATCTGATCTGGGGTCTCGAGCGGTTCGAGGTCAACTGCACCGGCTGCACGACCTGCACGCTGACCCACAACTGCTCCGGATGCGGCTCGGTGTGCCCGAACCCGACCGCGGGCTCCTGCTACCACGTCCAGGAGGGCCAGATCCTGGCCGGCCTGGGCGAGGACAACCAGGCGTCGGTGCTGCGGTGGGTCGATGGGTCGTGCAGCGGCGGCGATACGAGCGCCGATCCCGAACTGTACGGGGCGACCTGGACGCCGCTTCACGGGTCGCTCGGCACGGCGCTCCAGTACTACACCGCCGGCGGCACCTGGCTCTCCACAACCTACACCTCGCCGATCGCCAACGACCCGTACCGGGGTTGCCGGCCGTACCACGTCGTGGTCCTGACCGATGGCGAGGAGACCTGCGGCGGATGTCCGGCGACGGGGGCGACGGCCCTGCGGTCGTCCCGCGTGACGTCCTTGCCGTGCACCACCGTCGCCGACTGCTGTCCGGGCGGCACCTGCCGCACCAGCGGTCCCGGCACTCCGTCGTGCGTGTCCGGCCGCTGCCAGTACGACATCTACACCTGGGCGATCGGCTTCCGGCTCACCCCCCCCATCACGCAGATCGAAAACATGGCCACCGCCGGCGGCACCGACTGCCCCGGGAGCTACCGCGGCTGCTACGCGGCCGACGAGGCGGCCCTGTCCGCGGCGTTGTCCGACATCGTGTCGAGCAGCCTCCTGATCGAGGTCTGCAACAACATCGATGACGACTGCGACGGGCTGATCGACGAAGGGTTCACCAAGTATTGCAACCGCCCGTCGCACCCGGCGCAGGACCTGTGCACCGACCCGGGCGAGACGCTGTGCAACGGCGTGGACGACAACTGCAACGGCCTCACCGACGAGGGGCTGCTCAACCTGTGCGGCACCTGCGGTGCGGCGCCGACCGAGATCTGCGACCTCGTCGATAACGACTGCGACACGCTGACCGACGAGGGCGGCGTGTGCACGCCGGGCTGC
>JAAZOP010000457.1 GCA_012797735.1 Myxococcales bacterium | reverse complement strand
GCCTGCGCCGCGCGACGCGGTCGGGAAACCCGGCGAGTACCGCGCGGCCGAGCGCCGTCTCCTCGTCCGGCGGTCTTCCGCCCGCCGGTCCCGCCCGCGCCGCCGGACGTCCCGCCGCCGGGTCGTCGCCGTCGCCGCCGCATGCGCGGCGGATCTGGTCCCGTGCCCGCGCGACCGCCCGCAGCGCCCCCGGGTCGAGCGTCTCGTCCGTGCCGCGGAACCCCCGCCGCTCCGCTTCGCGGAAGGCTTCCACGCGGTCGAGCAGGTCGGACGGTCCGGCCGACAGCCGACCCGGGCGTTCCTCCCCGTGCCAGCCGGTCCGCGCCGCGCGCCGGATGTCGCGCTCGCCCAGCAGCGCGGCGACCAGCGCGCCGGCGTCCGCCAGGCCCGCCTCGGCCGCCGCGAGGGCCGTCCGGGCCAGCCGCGGATGGAGCGGCAGCCGCAGCATCCGGCGGCCGAGATCGGTGAGGCGGCCCGCCGTATCGAGCGCGCAGAGACGTTCGAGCAGTCGTTCCGCCGCCTCGACCGCCGCCGGCGCCGGCGGATCGAGCCACGCGAGCGGTTCCGCTGCGGGGAGGGCGCGCAGCGCCAGCACCGTCTCGGCGAGGTCGGCGCGACGCACCTCGGGCGGGTCGTGCGCCGCCCTCCGGTCGTGGTCCGCCCGCGTGTACAGTCGCAGGCAGCGGCCGGGGCCGAGCCGTCCCGCGCGTCCCGCGCGCTGCGCCGCCGCCGCCAGGCTGATGCGGACCGTCTCCCGCGCCGGCAGGCCCGACCACGGCGAATGTCGGACGGCGCGCGCGAGCCCCGTGTCGATCACGAGCGTCACGCCGGGGATCGTCACCGAGCTCTCGGCCACGTTAGTCGACAGGATCACCTTGCGTCGCGGGCCGGGACGCACCGCCCGGTCCTGCTCCGCGGCCGGGAGGTCCCCGTGGAGCGCGACGAGGTCCGCGCCGTGACGCTCCGCCGCCGGCCGGCACGCCTCGAGCGCCCGGCGGATCTCCGCGGCGCCGGCGAGAAACACGAGCACGTCGCCCGACCGCTCGTCGCCGGGCGCCGCGGAGAGCGCCCGGGCCACCGCCGCCGCGACCCGCGCCGCGACCTCCGCCGGAGAGGACGACGGCGCGAGCGACTCGCGCTCCGCGTGCTCGATCTCCACGGGGTGCGACCGGCCCGGCACCGACAGCAGCGGCGCATCCAGGAACCGCGCCACCGGTTCCGCTTCCAGCGTCGCGCTCATCACCACCAGCCGCAGGTCCGGCCGGCGCGCGCCCCGCAGCCGGCGCAGCAGCGCCAGCGCGAAGTCGCCGGCCAGATGCCGCTCGTGGAATTCGTCCAGCACCACGGTCCCGACGCCGCGGAGTTCCGGATCGGCGGCCAGCCGCCGGGCGAGAATCCCCTCGGTGACGAAGCGCAACCGCGTGCGCGCCGAGCCGACATGCTCGAACCGGACCTGCCAGCCGACCAGACCGCCGGGCCCCTCGCCGAGTTCCGCGGCGACCCTGCGGGCGGCGAGCCGCGCGGCGAGCCGCCGCGGCTCGAGCACGACCACCTCGCCCGGGGCGGCG
>JAAZOP010000456.1 GCA_012797735.1 Myxococcales bacterium | reverse complement strand
GCTCCCCCGACCCGGCGAACAACGCACACGCCCCGGCCTCGACCGACCCCAGGTCATCGACCGTCGCCGTCCCCTCCTCCACGCACAGCCGGACCCGGTCGCCCTCCACGCCCAGCCGCGCCAGCCCGCCGTCGAGGCGCACGGTGCGCGGGCCGGCCCCCACCGAGACGACCCGGACCGCCGCCACCTCGACCACCCCCGCGGTCACCCGCCCCAGGCGCACCACCGCCGCCTCCCCCGCGCCGCCCGCCGCCGCCGGCTCGAACGCCGCCCCCGGCGCCACGCGCACCACCGCCGTCCCGGCGAACACCACGTCGCGCGAGGCGTCGAGACCGAACGCCGCCGCCGGAAACCCGAACGCCGCGACCAGCCACAGCGGGAGCCGCGCCGCCCGCGAGAGCACGACACGCCGCGCCGGCCGCCGCCTCATCGAAACACCGCCTTCACCGCCAGCCCCGCCACGTCCCGCGAGTAGTCGAACGCGGCCGTCGTGGAGAAGTGCTCCGTGTGCGACCACGAGACCTCCATGCCGAGGAACTCCCAGATCGTCCGCCCCACCGCGACCGTGGCCGTCAGCGCGTCGTCCACGCGCCCGGCGCCCCAACCGGAGTAGTACGCGCTGTCGAAGTGGTCCTGGTGCTCGTAGCGCAGCATCCCGAGGAACTCCAGCTCCCACGGCCCGAGCGCCGACAGGGCGGCGGTGAGATCGATGCCCCACAGGTCGTAGCCGCGGCCGCGCGCGTCGTCGAAGCGGCCGCCGAGCGCCGCCAGCAACTTCAGCCGCTGGCCGACGAAGGAGAAGTTCTGCCCGACCCGCGCCGTCGCGACGTGCGCGTCCCGGCGCATGTCCGCGAACGCCGCGTAGCGGTAGGTCGCCTCGAGGAACGTCGACCACCGGTCGCCCTCGTCCAGCGACCACCGCAACGTCCCCGCGTGCGCCTCCCGCCAAGCGTAGAAATCGGGGTCGTCGGTGAGCGACCCGCCGTCGAGGAATCCGAGGTCGTAGCGGTAGGAGGCCTGCAGCGCATGGGTCAGCCCCTCCGCCGCGAACCGGTAGCGGTAGCCGGCCGCGCCGGCCGCCGTCGTCAGGCTGAACTGCTCGGCCGGGTCGGCGAACTGGAAGGTGCGCGACGCCTGCAGCGTCCCGAACAGCAGATGGGCGGAGGTCGAGACCGGCGCCAGCGTCAGCGCCCCGCGCAACACCAGTCCTCCGGCGTCCGCCCCGGGACGATGTTCCGCGTCGTCCGGCTCGAGGATCACGTTGCTGTCGTACTGCCCGGCGACCGAGACGAAACCGGTGAGCAGCGGCAACAGCTCCCACTCGCGCTGCAACAGCGCGTCGCTCACCGCGGCCGCCGCCTCGGCGTGCGGGGTTCCCGGCGCCCGCTCGACCGTCTCCGCCAGCTCGACCCGCGCCGCCTCGGCCTCTCCGGCCTTGGCCAGCGCGATCCCGAGGTAGTAGCGCGCGCGGGCGGCCAGCGCGGGGTCCGCGGAGGCCTTCGCCAACAACCCGCGCGCCGCCTCCGTCTCTCCGAGCCGCAGCAACACCCGGCCCCGCTCGAAGGCCACCCGCAGGTCCTCCGGCGCCGCCTGCTCCGCCAGCTCCAGCTCGTCCGCCGCCCAGAAGAGCTCGTCCCGCGCCAGATAGGCCAACGCCAGGTCGAAGTGGACCCGCGGCAAACCCGCGTCCAGTTCGATCGCCCGCTCCAGCGCCGCCGCCGCCTCCTCCCACCGCCCGAGCGCCGCCAGGGCGAGCCCGCGACCGTGGTGCGCCTCGGCCAGGTTCCCGTCGGTCGCCAACACGGCGTCGTACGCCGCGAGCG
>JAAZOP010000455.1 GCA_012797735.1 Myxococcales bacterium | reverse complement strand
TGTCGTGCGCGAAGTAGGGGAAGCCGGCGATGCCGAGGCCGATGCCCATGGGGATGACGGAGGGGAGGCCGTCGCCGGGGGAGAAGTCGGTCTGCTGGTCGCCGGCCCAGAAGACGGAGACGAGGGGTTGGGAGCCGAGCCATCCGGAGCGGGCGAAGAAGAGGCGTTCGACGCCGTCGAGGGCGTGTTGTTCGGCGAGGAGGTCGCGGTTGAGACGCTGGAACTCGACGGGGTAGAGGTTGTGGGCGGCTTCGGGGTCTTCGCCGGAGTGGAGGACGCAGTCGGTGGGGAGCCATTCGCCGTAGTCGGCCATCCAGCCGTCGGCGCCCTGGAGGAGACCCTCGCGGTAGACGTTCTTGGTGAAGGCGACGGCGTCGGGGTTGGAGAGATCGATGAGCGTGGTGTCGAGGAAGGTGACGCCGAGGAAGGTGTAGGGGTCGCCGGCGGGGGTGCGGATGGCGTAGTCGCCGGCGAGGACTTCGTTCCAGACATCGGCGTCGCGGACGACGAAGGTGTTGTTGTAGGTGAGGAACTTGAAGCCGAGGGCGTGGAGGTCGTCGGCGAGGGATTCGAAGTCGGGGTAGAGGTCGCGGTCGAGGCGCCAGTCCTCGTCGAGGGCGTAGGCGGAGGGGCCGTCGTTGCCGCCGCGCCAGTCCTCGGTCCAGATGACGGAGGAGGGGATGTGGAGGTCGCGGAGTTTCTGGGCGACGCGGCGGACGTTGTCGGAACCGAAGAGGGCGTCGAGCCAGGGGGCGAAGGCGAAGGCGGGGGGGAGGTCGGGCCGCCCTACCCTGTCGGAGACGCGGCGGAGGATTTCGGGGATGTCGGCGCCGGCGAAGACGCGGAGGCGGAGTTCGGGCTCCCAGGCTTCGATGCGGCCGCGGGCGGGGTCTTCGGAGCAGAAGTCGAAGATCGCGTAGCGGGAGGTTTCGAGGAGGAGGGCGTTGGGGCGGCTGGAGAGGGCGATGGGGATCGGGGTGTGGGTCTGGTGGCGGCGGCCGACGACGTACCAGAGGCCCTCGTAGTCGTCGGTCTCATCCTTGCCGATGCCGTCTTCCTGGACCCAGAGGGGGACGGAGCGGCCGCGGTGGTCGACATCCCAGCTCTGGCCGCCCATGCCGAGGAAGTGTTCGTCGGGGGTGCAGGCGAAGCCGAGGGAGATGCGGTTGTGGTCGGGGTCGGCGGCGCGGAGGGCGAGAAGGATTTCTCCGGTTGCGGGAGAGGAGGCTTCCGCGGAGCCGATGGTGGCGCCGTCGGCGGCGAGGAGGTCGAAGCGGACGGCGCCGGATTCCTCGCGCGGGTGGGCGAAGCGTTCGACGGCGGTCCAGGGGCCGGCGGTCTCGACGGGGCGGAAGGTGCCGAAGCCGGTTTCCCATTCGGCGTCGGCGTGGCGGACGGCGGCGGCGACGAGGGGGGGGTTGTCGGGTTCGAGGGGGCCGGCGGGGAGGCCGTCGAAGAGGACGCGGCCGTCGGGGTCCGCGATCTCGATGCGCGCGGGGGAAGACCAGAGGCGGAGGGTGAGGCCGCCGAGTTCGGCCTCGAGGTCCGGCCGGGGTGAAGAGGGGGAGCAGGAGAGGAGGAGGAGGGAGGGCGCGAGGAAGTCGATTCGACGCATGGTCGGGATTGTACCGCACCTGGTTCGCCGGTGCGTGTGTTCGGGTTGCGGCCGGGACGGGATGTCGGGCGGGGGCTGCGGCGTCAGCTGCAGTCGTAGGCGTGGCGGCACTCGTAGACGGCGTCGCAGGTGGTTTCGGCGAGGCAGGCGCGCATGGCGGCGATGGTGGCGTCGTTGTACCAGTTGGGCAGCCAGCACTCGAGGTCGCCGCAGCCCAGCTCGGCCATGCGGATCTCGCAGGCAGAGGCGTACTCGGTGGCGGCGGTCGAGGGGGGGGCCTCGATGAGGATCGAGGCGCACGGGCCGTGTTCGATGTCGAGGGTCTCGCAGCTCGCGGCGGCGCAGGCGAAGAACGGTTCGAGGACGTCTGGGCGTCCGACGGATTCGACGCAGCGGCCGAAGACGGCGCATTCGTCGTAGGTGGCGAGGGCGCAGGATTCGGCGCGGCGGCAGAAGGCGTCCCAGACCGGGGTGGAGGCATCGGGTTCGGCGTCGGGTTCGGCATCGGTGTCCGCGCCGGGGCCGGTGTCTTCGTCGGCGTCGGCGTCCGCGCCGGGGCCGGTGTCTTCGTCGGCGTCGGCGTCCGCGTCCGCGTCCGCGCCGGTTTCGGCGTCGGTGGTCTCGGTGGTGCCGCCGTCGTCCGGCGTGCCGCCGTCGTCGTCGCCGCAACCGGTCCAGGTCAGGGCCGACAGGGCGAGGAACAGAGCCATGCGACTTCGTTTCATCGTTCACATCCCGTGGGGAGCCGAGGGGACCGGGAGTCTTCGGGGTCGTGTCCTTCGGCTCGTTCGGCGCGCGCAGTATAGCACGGAGGCGTCGGGTGGTCAGGAGAGCGTTTCAGGCGTCTTGCGGGGGGGGGTGGTGGATGGCGAGGGTTGGGTCGGGCTGCGGGGTTCCTCGTTCCGAGGCGGAGGCCGTGGGCGAGGACGCCGAGGTCGGCGAGGGTGCGGGCGAGGGCGACGGCGGAGTCGGGGGAGCAGGCGCCGTGGCCGTGGACGAGGTGTTTGAGGGCGTCGAGAAGGATGCGGCAGGACTGGGTGTCGGCGGGGCGGTCGAAGCAGCGTTCGGCGAGGGCGTGCCAGGCGGGCTGAGTGCTGCAGTCCAGGGGGCGGCACCAGGGGAGGTCCTTGGCGGCGAGAGCGACGCGGGCGAGGGCGCCGTGGCGCGCGGCGAAGACTTCGAGCGCGTGGATGACGACGCCGACGGGCGGGCCGAGAGGAGGCGGGGGGACGGAGGAGGGGCGGCGTCGCGGGAGGCGCGAGCTGGGGGCGGGTGGGGGCGGGCCGGCCGGGCGCGGGGCGTGGGTCGCGCTGGGCGCGAAGAAGGTTTCGACGAAGCGGGGGAACGAGGCGAGGAACGCCTCGACGATGGCGTGCAGGAGCGCCGTCTTGGTGGGGTATCTTCGAAACACGGTGGAGCGGGCGTACCCGGAGCGTTCGGCGACGGCCTCGAAGGTGGTGTCGTCGTAGCCGCTCTTTTCGAAGAGTTCGGCGGCAGCATCAAGGATGGGATCGATGTCGGGTGCACCGTTGTCGGACATCGCGCCGCTGGCCTCCCGGGATCGACCCGTGCGGATGGAAACGGGTGCGATCGCCTGCGTCCGCCTGCGTCGAGGGAAAGCAAGGGTCGTGCCGGGCGTGGGGGGAAGGAGCGGTGGTGGCTCGCCGGGCGCGATTTCGCTCGGGGTCGCGGGCGATTGTGGAATCGGCGGCCGGCGGAGGGGGGAGGGAGCGGGTGGTGTCGGGAGGGCGTTGTTTCGGGGGCAGGTTCCGCCGGGTTGGAACCCGGCTGGAACCGGGGTGGTTTCGTGGGGTGGGGGGAGCGTGGAGGCGGCGGGCGCGCGAGGGGAGGAGGGAGCGCGGCGGGGGCGGGAGGGAGGCGGTGGAGGGGGTGGAAGGGTCAGCGGTAGGAGAGACGGACGTTGTCGAGGTAGCCGGTGCTGTACATGTCGCCGTAGCCGGGGCGGTAGAAGCCGACCATGGAGAAGCCGAGGCGGGGGAGCGGGTCGGGGCATTCGACGTCGTCGAGGGTGCGTTCGTGGAGGACGTCGCCGGTGCGGCGGTCGCGGACGACGGCGTGGACGGAGGCTCCGTCATAATCGATGCGGACGGACATCCAGTCGGGGTCGGGGAGGACGCAGTCGTCGTGGGGTGGTGGGCGGTATTCAGTGACGTAGGTCTGGGCCCATTGGTTGCAGGCGAGGACATTCCAGAGGCCGCCGCCGTCGGCGCACCCGAGGCCGAGTGCGATCTGGCGGGAGTTTTCCAGGTCCATCGTTTCGTCCCAGAGGCCGAAGCGCCATTCGGCGGCCCAGCCGAGGAGGGTCATGCGGAAATCGAACTCGAGGGTGAAGGGCCGGCCGGTCCATGGGACGCCGGTGGCGCAGACGTCTTCGGACTGGATGAAGCTGGTGACTTCGAGGACGCCGCCTTCGAGGTCGGACCACCGGCAGCGTTCGGGGGTGGTGGCGGTCCAGCCGGGGTCGGAGCGGAAGTCGGTGTCGGCGCAGCGGCCCTTGCAGAAGACGCGGACGTCGTCGAACTCGGCGATGTCGGGGTAGCGTTCCTGGTCGGAGAACGCGGCGAGGAAGAGGCGGCCTCCGGCGAGGTCGGGGACGGGGTTGGGCCAGGAGCCGAGGAGTTCGCCGTGTTCCCAGAGTTCGACGGAGGAGGCGGAGATCTCGAGGCGGACGGAACGGAAGTCGGTGGTGCCGGGGAGGCGGGAGCAGGCGAAGGGAAGTCGTTCGAGGCCGGTCGGGCCGGGGTGGGCGCGATGGACGACGGTGTATTCGGCGTGCGTTCCGCAGGCGGCGGGGGAGCTGCGGGCGACGAGGAGGCCGAGGCCGCGTTTGCCGGAGCCGACAATCGCGGGGCAGCCGGCCTCGGAGCATCCGGTGTGGACGAAGGTATCGGGGCCCGGGTCGTCGGAGAGGAAGAGGGCGGCGGGGAAGACGCCGGTTTCGGGTTGGGGCGGTCGGGTGGGCGTTTCGAGGACGAGTTCGGAGTCGTTGTGGATCAGGAAGTACGGGACGGAGCGCAGACCGTATTCCTCGGAGGCGCCGTAGAGGGCGGTGCTGGCGGTGATCCGGAGCCGGCCGTCGCGGGCGACGGCGGATTTCTCGGCGGGGTTGCCGGTGGAGAAGTCGTGAACGGACCAGCGGGCGGGGTCGGGTTCGCCGGGCGTGTCGAAGCGGTCTTCGAAGGCGTTTTCTCCTTCGGGGCGGCACTGGAGGCCGTCGGGTTCGAAGCCCCAGTCGCAGTCGCAGAAGGGGGCGCCGCCGGCGGCGGTGCAGACGCCGTGGCCGGAGCAATCGACGCCGGCGCACGGGTCGGGGGCGGATTCGTCGCAGGCGGCGGCGGCGACGATTGTCGCGGCGGCGAGAGGGATGCCGGGGATGGAAGGGATGCGGGGACGCGCGCGGGCCATCTATTCCTCCATGCAGGACATGCCTGGGTCGCGCAGGGTCGGGTCGGTGAAGATGTCGCGGCGTTGGACGCCGTGGCAGGTGCCGCGGATGCACTGTTCGATCGCGGGGGCGCAGGGGGCGGCGACGCAGGCGCGTTCGAGGCGCACGTCCACGTCGAGCGTGCCGGCGTCGGGCCAATCGACGACCTGTTCCCTCCAGACGACGGTCTCGCCGGCGAGACGCCCTTCGACGCGGAAGGCGATCCAGGCGTCGTAGACGGCGCCGCGTTCGACGAGGACGGCCAGGGGGAAGCGCAGCGATTCCCCGGCCGCGGAGGGGAAGAGGCGTTCGACGGGCTCGCAGAGGAGGTCTTCGTCGCCGGAGCGGGAGCCGATGACGGTGACGGCGACGGTGTCGAGTTCGGCAGGGACCTGGAGGTCGGTGGTGACGACGAGGCGGACGGCGGCGGGCGGGTCGTCGTCGCAACCGGCGACGAGGGCGAGGGCGAGGGCGGCGGCGAGGCGGGTCACCGCATCCTCCAGCGCCAGTCGG
>JAAZOP010000454.1 GCA_012797735.1 Myxococcales bacterium | reverse complement strand
GTTCGGCTCGGCGTGAAGCACGGCCAGGACCCGCTCCCGCTCGGCCGGCGTCAGCGCCCGCGCCGGCGTCGGGCGCGGGGCCGGCAGCGGCCGGGGCCGCCGGTAGCGGTAGTAGGTCGCGCGCGCCACCTCGAGCGCCTCGCAGGTCGGCGCGATCCCGAAGCGGCTGCCCTGGTCCGCGATGAGTTGCATCCGCGCCGCCTTCTCCTCGCCGGTCCGCCGTTGGTCTGCGTGCGCCCCGCCTCCGCGAGCAGCGTCTCCTCGGACGGCAGCTCGCGGCCGAACAGCTCCGCGACTTCTTTTTGGAGCTCGACCAACCCTTCGGCGCGCTCCGCCCGCGCCAGCGCCCGGCGCAGCTCCCGCTGCAACCGGGCGACCTCCCCCGCCAGGGGGTTCTTCGGCGCCGGCTTGCGCCCGCGCTTCTTCGGCGCCAAGCCCGCCAGCGTCCCCGCTGCACGCTGCGCCCGCCAGGTCGTCAGGTGCGAGGAGTACAGCCCCTCGCGACGCAGGAGGGCGCCGAGCTCACCGTCTCCAGGCGTGCAGCGGTCCGCCTCCTCGAGAATCCGCTTCTTGTACTCCGCAGTGAACGTCCGCCGCGCCGGCCGCTCCACCTGAGGGTCGGGCACCACCGCCGGCGCGGAGGCCACCCCCGCGGCCGCCTCGGGCCCGGTGGGCCCTCCGCTGCGGTCGGGCTCGCTACGCTCGCCCTCCCTCCGCTCCGGGCCCACCGGGCCCGACCTCCCCTGCACCGCCGCTGCCGCCACCTGTCCGTTCTGCTTTCCCACCTCGTCCCTGCCTACCCGCCCTCTACACTATTTTCGAGGGGGGCAGGTGTCTCATCCACGTTGGCACGGAGGGGATCGTCCTGGATGAGGCCGGCGATCGCCGCGATGCGCGGCGCGAGATGCCGGCCATCCTCCTCCCCTGCCAGGTCGAGGTCGGCGCGTTCGAGACGTTGCGGCAGTTCGCCTCGGGCAACTCGCCCGACTCGCGCGTGACTCTCGTCTTTCACTTCCGGGACCTCGAGCGGATGGGCTTCGTCGATCCGGGCACGGGCGATGTGCTCCTCCGCGTGAACGACCGCCTCGTCGCGATCCGCGACCTCGCCGGCGCGTTGGTGCAGGCCGTGCGGACGCCGCCCGGCCTCTACGCGACGGAGGTTCAGCCGGCCTCATTCGGGCTGGGCCTGTCGAGAAACCTCCTGCTGGTCACCTTCGAGGAGCGCGAGCTCGGCGTGCGAGGTGCGGCGTGACGGTCCGGGTCGTGAAGGTCGGGGAATGGGACGCGGCGCCCCGGCTCGTTTCGACGGCGTCGCGACGCTTCCGCGAGGCCGTGGACAAGGCCGTACTCCAGGAGGCGCAGTTCTTCCGCACGAAGATCGTCGAGGGTCTGCGCGAACAGGCGCCGGACGGGCAGGCGTTCGCGCCGCTGACGGCGACGACGCTGGCGGTGCGCCGCTTCCGCGGGTTCAAGGGATCGAAGGCGCTGACCGTCCGCGGCGATCTGCGCAACTCGATCGTGGTCGTGAAGCAGGCCGGCGGCGTCTTCGTGGGCGTGCTTCGCACGGCGAAGGGCAAGGCCGGCCAGCCGCTCGTGAACGTCGCTGCCGTGCACGAGTTCGGCTCGCGCCCGATCGTGCTGAAGCTGACGCCGAAGGCCCGCCGCTTCCTCCACGCCGCTATCCGCAACGCCGGACTCGACGCCCCCGCCGACGACCGCCCTTCGGTCGGTGTCGCGGTGATCCGCGTCCCTGCGCGGCGTTCCTGCGGCCGGTGTTCGAGAAGGAAGGGCGGGCCGAGGACGTATCGAGGAGGTTCGTTGAACGCGTGGCACGGACCATCAGTGCTAGAGACGGAGGGTAAGCCAGAGCCGGTGCAGGACGACCAACGCGGGAAACAGACTCCTGTTCGTTCGACGGGCGTCAGCTACAGATGAAGCGAGAACGAGGACGGCTACGGGTCAGATGCGCAACGGAACCCGAAGGGACAGTAGGTGCAGTTTGGCGGCCGCCTACCATCCCCGAACCCGTAGTAGCCGCGACCGAACACAGTGATGTTCTGCTCGGCGCTTTCCAACAATCCGAAGTTGCTGCCCCGATGCACGCGGCTAACCTCGGCTCCGGCTGGAGGAGGGAAGCCGATCGGGTCCACGCACGGGCTCGGACAGGCGGAGTATGCCGAGGACTCGTAGTAGTCGGCCACCCACTCGCTCACGTTTCCGGCCAGGTCGACAACACCATAGGCGGAGACGTCGGAAGGGAAGCTGCCGACGGGTCCGGGTGAGTAGGTCATCGCGTTGTCGATGTTGATCAGGCACTCCGCCACCGGCGGGTAGCAGGCGGTAGGTTGACCAGGCAGGATCAGGCTGAGGTCGGCGTCGTCCCCCCAGACGAACGTGGGAGCGTCCTGTTCGACTTCGCAGCTTGACCGGTCGCCCCGCAACTCGCAACCGCCCCGGGCAGCCTTCTCCCATTCGGCCTCCGTCGGCAGCCTCCTCCCTGCCCACCGACAGAACGTATCCGCGTCGTGCCATGCGACGCACACGACCGGGTAGTCGTCCAACTCGGGTGTTGACAGGTAGTTGGCCGGCAGCCCCAGATACGCGAGGCAGTCGGGATACGGCGGAGGGCACGCGCCCGCGAGGACGCAGGCCCGATACCGCGAGTTGGTGGTTTCGAACTTGTCGATCATGTACTCGGGCAACTCCACCTCGTGCAACGGGTTGTCGCGCAACGGCGTGTTCGGGCACAGGCTGGCTCCAGGGTGGCGGGCAGGATCACATCCCTCGAGGAACGGCCCGGCAGGAATCCGTACTTGCTGGTCGCACTCCATACCGCACCCAACTTGATCACGGCACCAGAAACCCTGGACGCACTCTAGGGCCTCCGGACACTCGCCACAGCTTCGGCCGCAGCCATCGTCACCGCAGATCCTAACCCGGTCAGGCTCGATCAGCCAGCATCCTCCGTCGCAGCTGGCTTCCCCACCGTCGTCCCCGACCTCCGAACTCCGATCCTCGACCGCGTCGGCGTCGGCGTCGGCGTCCGGTTGCCCGAGTTGGGACGTGATTCCAGCGCACGCTCCCGCCAAGGTACCCAGGACCACGAGGCCGATGGAACAAACGCGCACCGGTTCCTCGGCTGCTCAGAACGACGACGTGTCGAACATCAGGCACCGTTCACGCTCTTCCGCTGTGACGGCCCACGCCGGCTTGGCTTCCACCTCTCCGCAATCGATCGGCTGCTGGATCGACGCGTCTGCCGCCAGGATGCCGTAGGTGAGCCGGACTTGGTAGGCCCTGACATCGTACGAGGTCGTGGATCTCTGGACTCTGACGAGCACCCAGCACGTCTGGTTCACGTTGTCGATTGTTACCGTGGTGAATCCCTGTCCGTGCACGTTCGGCACGTTTGCAGAATCCACACTCGTGACCGATCCGAGGGACACGGCGTTGCCGCTGCCCGACGTCCAGGGCTGACGGTAGAAGCCGGCCCACACGTCGTTGGTGCCCGACCACGAGTCCTTGTAGCGGATCTCGATTCCGTTGAACGTCCACCCGTGCGGGACGAACACGGGGCAGTAGAAGTACTGGGCGAGGGTCTGAGACGTTCCAAGCGTCGCGCGACTTCCGCCCTCGGCAAGGGAGGAACTCGCAGTCACGACATCGTCGACCCCGTTCGTGATCCGCGGCTGGCACGCGGTGACGACTGTGCTCCAATAATAGTAGTTCTGGGACCGCGCCGCAGGCGCGGAGAACATGACGATCACACCGAGAAACAAAGCCATCGAAGGAATAGAGCGGTCCATGGACAACCCCTTCTACGAAACACCGAAAACCGGCTCTGCCGGTCATCCGCCTCGAACCGGATTGCGCGACGGGGACGGTGCCGCTAGCTGTCCGCCTTGCTGCATCCCTCCATCGCTCGCCGCGTCTTCATCCACACTTCACGCGGCGCCCACGCGGCGGCGCCCGCGCGCGCGGCGGGCCCGTGACGCGTGCGCCGGTTGGGCCGGCTAATTGGACGCTGTTCGGTCTTCCCCGGTGAGAGACCCTCGGCTTGCCGTCGCGAGTTCGTGGCAGGCAGGCGCCGAACGGATGTGAGACGCTGTGGAGAATGGGGGGGGGGCAAGGAGACACAGAGGCGGGCCGCCCACATCGGAGCATATCGCTCCGGTCCCCAAGAGTACACCCGACCTCCGCGATCCTTCGCGGGAAGATCACCGTGGCACATGAGGTTCGCCATCGGCCGGACCATCTCGTCGTTCGTCAACCAATCGTCTGCGAGGGTAGCGCCTGCGGCCCTCGCTGTCAAGGCATTTCTGCGTCAGGCATTTGTGCGTCGGCATCGAGGCTGGAATCGCCGAGCGGCGGGCGAAGGCGCCGGCTGTGTCATTCTCGGCGGGGGCAGACGACGGGTCTGGCCCACCGGGCACTCGTTCGGCGAGCCACTTGAGCGTGCTATGGTAGTTCCATATACGCATCTGGAGACCTGGAACCATGGCGGCCCCGACGATCACCACCTTGAACCCGACATCCGGCCCCACCGGCGGGCGGACGCTCGCCGAGATCACCGGGTCGGGTTTTCGGCTTCTCCCCCGCCGCCCGCCCGCGGACCGACGACGGCGCTCCCTCCGACCGTCGAGCTGCTCGTCGGCGGGCGGAGGGCGGAGGACGTGCGCGTGCTCTCGGCCGAAGGGCTGACGTTCCTGACGCCGACGCACGATGCCGGGCCGGCTGACGTCGTCGTACGGAACCTCGCGGACGACGGGACGCCGATCCCGGGCGAAGAGGCGACGCTGCCGGGCGGGCTCACCTACGTCCTGCCGAAGCTGACCGTCGAAGCCGACCTGACGCGGATCGTGCGAACCCTGCTGCAGGAGTTGAAGCGTCAGGTCCACCCGAACGTGAGCCTCACCGTCCAGACCGACTTCGACGCCGAGACCGGCGACGAACTCCACCTCACCGAGCTCGCCGCCCTCCCTGGCCTCGTCCTCGTCGGCCCCGAACTGACCGAGAACCGGTTCTGCTCGATCAACGCCCTGCCCGAGACCCCGGAGGCCGGCGGCGACGTCGCCCGACGGCGCGTGCCCTACACCACGAACCTCGGCTTCACCATCATCGGCGTCGCCGACCACACCACGGAACTCCTGAACCTTATGGCGGCGACGACGCTGTTCTTCCACCGCAACAAGCACCTCGAGATGGACCGCGACCCAGCCGACCCGGCGGCGGGAAGCGCTCGCTACGAGATGGACTTCACCCCGGACGGCGACCTGCGCGTCACCAGCCAGCCGAACGAGTCGAGCGTCCGCAGCTTCTCGGGCTCGTTCGTCGTCCGCGGCTTCGACATCGAGGGACTCTCCGGCTTCCCCGGGGCGACGTCGTCGAACGCACCAGCCCCGCCGACGAGGTCACGCTCGAACCACCGCAGCAGCTCGCGCCGACGCTTCCCGTCGGCCGGAACCCGGACCCGTGAGGAGGAGCCGATGCCCGTCACCCTCCACAACCGCACTACCCGGATGCAGGTCTTCAACCTGGTCCACGACGCCTACTGCCGGGGTCACGCCTGCTCGTGCTCCGAGATCACCACCGTCGTCGTGGAGGAGAACGTGTCCTTTCGGCAAGCGTGCGTGACGGCCGCGGCGGCGCCGGGGTAGCGTCCTGACCTGCGGCGGGGGGCCGCGGGAGGACGCGCCATGGGACGGATGAGGGGCGGCGGACTGCCGGCCGAAGTGCAGCAGCTGCGACAGCGCATCGAGCGGTGGCGTCGGACACGGGAGCGCCGCACCCCCATGCCAGCCGGACTCTGGGCGGAAGCCGTCCGGCTGGCCCGCGACGGCCGCGCCTGGGCGGTCGC
>JAAZOP010000453.1 GCA_012797735.1 Myxococcales bacterium | reverse complement strand
GCCGGCCGCGCCGGCGCCGGCGCCCGCTCGGCGACGCCGGCGCTTCCGCGCCCGCCGTCTTCCGGCCGGAACGCCCCGTGGCCGTGGTCTCGGAAACCGTCCCGCCCTCGGACGCCGCACCGTCCACCGACGGCGCCGCGCCCGGGGACGCCGGCGGGGTCGCCGGCGCCGCCCGTCCGGCCAGCTCGGCCACCGCCGACGCATCCGGACCGGGCGCCTCGCCCTTCCACGCGCGCAGCGCGTACGTGCCCCCCTTCCCCTCCTGGAACGGCGACCGCTCTCCGAGCCGCCGGACCGATTCGGCCAGCCGGACGTGCATCGTCTCCGCCGGGTCCGTCCCCACGTGCGTCAGCAGGTCGTGGCGCACCGCCAACTCCGCCAGCTTGCGCCACGTCAGCGGCTTGCCTTCGGCGCGCAGGATCAGGATCGCTGCATCGGTGAACGTCATGGCGCGCGAATCTAACGCAGCGGATCGCGGGTGTCCATCACGCGCGACGGTCGCGCCAGGTGGCCGAAGGCACGACCGGTGGACGGACCCCGCTCGCCTGCGTCATAATCGAGGCGACGTTCCGAGGGTCCGCCTGGCGCGAACCGGGAGGTGTGCATGGTCTTCTTCCGACTCGACCGCCCCCTGCAACTGGCGCTCGTCGGTGCCGCCCTGGCCGCCGGCTCCGCCTGCGGCTCCGGCGGAGACGACACCGTCGGCGATGCAGACGCCGGCGGCGACGTGGCCGCCGATGCCGATGCCGACGCCGATGCCGACGTGGCGGCCGACGCCGATGCCGACGTGGCCGCCGACGCCGATGCCGACGTGGCCGCCGACGCCGAGGCCGACGCCGACCCCGACGCCGACGCCGACGCCGGGATCGATACCTGGGAGGTGGTCGACCCGCTCCCGGGGCCGATGTGCACCGACCTGCCGACCTACGTGCTGGGCACCACGAATCTCGCCAGCGAACCCGACAAGGCCACGGCCGAGGTGCGGTTGACCGGCGACGTCCGCCCCTTCGGCGATCCGTGTTCGAGCCCCGTCTGCCTCGTGGTGACCCCCGCCGGCGGCGCCGGGACGGTCGGCGACTACGTCGCCGTCGATCCCCACACGACGCGGTTCACCTACACCAATCCGGACCTGAGTTCCTGGTCTCCGGTGCGGCTCGACCTGGCCTGGCGCCTGTACTGCTCGGAGCCGGGCGGCGCGGAGTCGGAGGAGGTCGTACGGGGAACGGCGTGGGCCTGCCGGGACGATCGCGGCAACGTCCGGATCGCCGGCGACGCGGGCGAGTGCACTCCCGTCGTGGACCCGCCGCCGCCCCCGATGGCCCGCGGCCCGGACGCGACGCCGGAGGCGGCGGGGCGGGGCTTCCGGCTGCAGGCGCATCCGCGGCCGGACGGCTCGACCCGCCTCCTCGCCCTGGGTTCCGCCGGCGTCTGCAAGTGGACCGCCGCAGGCGGGCGGCTGGAGCGCGTGAGCGACACCGAGGCGATCTTCCGGCCCGACCGTGCCGCCCGGACGATGCTCGTCCAGGTCGCGGCGCCCGCGCCGGACGGCCTGTCGATCCGCGTCTGGCGGCGCCACCGCGGCTGAAGGGCCATTCACCGTGCTTGACACGCCGCGCGAGGCCGGAGGATACTCCGTCCGTCCTGACCGAGGTCGTTCGCGCGGAGGCGGACGGGAGGAGAAGACGGCATGAACGCGAAGGAGTATTTCCAGAACGAGCTGCCCAAGAAGCTGGCGGCCGATCCGGCGAGCGCCCGGTCGGTCGGGGCGGTGTTCCAGATCAACATCACCGGCGACGGGGGCGGTTCCTGGACGGTCGATCTCAAGGCCGATCCGCCCACCTGCAAGGAAGGCACGGGCGCCGCCGACTGCACGATCACGATGAGCAACGAGGACTTCGTCTCGATCCGCCAGAACCCGCAGGCATCGATGCAGCTTTTCTTCCAGGGCAAGCTCAAGGTGCAGGGCAACCCGATGCTCGCCACCAAGCTGCAGAAGATCCTCTGAGCTACTTCTCGTCTTTCGTCAGTTCCTCGGCCAGATAGGACAGGACCACCTCGTCCAGCGAGCGATCCGAGATCAGGTCCTTGCCGAACCCCTCCCGCTCGCGCTGCACGACCGGCCGCAACGGTGCCGGACGTCGCGGGCGGCCCACGGCGATCGATCCGGTGCCTTCGGGAAGCACGCGGTCCGGCGCGGTCGGACCGGGTTCCGGCGGCCGGTAGCTCGAACGTCCCCGCCCCGCCGCCGGGGTCGCCCGCGCGGGCCGCACGACCTCCGCCGCGCCGGCTTCGGGCTCGTTCCCCGCGGCCGCCGCCGCGGGAGCCGCCGCCGCGGAGACCTCCGGTTCGGCCGGCGGCGCCGCGACTTCCTCCGCCGGCGGCGCGGCCGCGGCCGGCTCTTCGCCCCCGGTGGCCGGACCGGCGCCCGCCAACACCCGATTGATCGTCTCGTCGAACACGCCGTTGCGCAGGTCCAGAATCACCTGCTTGTGCTGGGACTTCATCAGCGCGCGCACCCGGGCGCGCACCTCCGCCGGCTCGCCGGCGGGGTCGTAGCTCGTGCGGCGCGTGGCCAGAATCGTCCCCTCCCGGTACAGGTGCGTGATCACGTGCGGCCGGCCCAGGCCCGAGTCTTCCGTCTGGATGTGCAGCGTCACGCCCCGATAGGCGACGTTCGTGTTGAAACCGACCTGTGCGTCCTTCATGGCCCGCCCGACCCGGCGCGCCGCGCCCGTTCAGCTTCGACCATCCTTGAAGAAGTCGTCGAACGCCTCATCGATCTTGCCGTCGTCTTCCGCGGTCTGGGCGGGCGGAGGCTCGGAGCGCACCCCGGGCCGCCGGCCGGGCCGCGTCGCCGTCTGCAACGCGGCGAGCTTGCGAGCCACGTCCCGGAAGCCGGGGTCCCGGCGCTTGATCGTCTGCAGGTAGAACAACGCCTCGTTCCCCTCCCCCAGCGACATGTGCACCTCGGCCAGACCGTAGTACAGTTCCAGCTCGTCCGCCTCCGTGCGCCGCCGCGCGTGCAACCCGCGCTTGTATTCCTCGATCGCCTCGCGCGTCTTCCCCATCCCCAAGAGACACGCCCCGATCAACGCCTGGCAGCTCGCCTCCCGCGACGGGTCCTTCGCCGCCAGGCGAAACTCGTCGATCGCGCGGTCGAGCACCCCCATCTCCCGGTACGCCACCCCCAGGTCGAAGTGCATCGTCGCGTCGGACGGCGCCAGTTCGCCGACCGCCTCCGGCGCCTGGCCCGGCAACGGATGCGCCCCGGAAGCGCCGGAGGCGAGCGCGTCGAGCGCGCTCTCGAGCGCCTCCAGGCCGTCGGACGGTTCGGCCGACCGCGCGGGCTCGGCGGGCGAGGGCGCCGTCTCCGCGGCCGCCGGCCCGCCGCGCAGCTCCGCCAGTTTCGCGGCAATCCGCGCGTCCTGCGGGTACTCCGCCGCCAACCCCTCGAGCAGCGTGCGGGCGTCGTCCTCCAACCCCTGCTGGCGGAAGAACTCGACCTCTTCCAGGCCCTGGGTGATCGCCGCGTCGAGTGCCGCGGAGGGCGTCGCCGGCGCCGGCGGCGCCGGCAGTTCGTTCGTCGTCGCCAACTCCGCCTCGTCCGGCTCGTCCATCTCCAGCGTCAACGGCGCCGGCCCCGCCGCCTCGAACTCGTCGACCAGGGGCGCCGCCTTCGCCAGGTCGTCGACGAATTCCTCGTCGGACATCTCGAGGACCAGGGGAGCCGCCGCCTGTTCCGACAACGGCACCACCAGCCGGTCCGACCCGGCAAGGAACCCCGCCGCCTGCAGGAACGGCGGACCCGTCTCGACCTCGTCGAACGACGGGAGGTCCACAACCATCGCCTTCTCGGGCGGCCCTCCTGCCGGTGGCGGCACCACGGCCGCTGGCTGGCCGGGCGGCGGCTCCAGGTCGAAAGGCGCCGGCAGCGGCGCGGCGGAAACCGGCGGCGGGCCCGACACGCGTTCTCCCGCCGACACCGGCGGCGGGCCCGACACGCGCTCTCCCGCCGACACCGGCGGCGGGCCCGACACGCGTTCTCCCGCCGACACCGGCGGCGGGCCCGACACGCGTTCTCCCGCCGACACCGGCGGCGGGCCCGACACGCGTTCCGGCCCGACCGCGGCGGCCGAAGCCGGCGCTGGCTCCGCCGGCGGCAACCTCGCGGGTTCCGGCGGGGGCACGACGATCGTGCGGACCGGCTCCTCGACGACATCGACGTCCACGTCCAGGTCCTCGGGAAGCCCCGAGGCCCGCGCCGCGTCCGCCGCCGCACGCTCCGGGCCGACGTCCGCGGCTTCCTCTTCCGGCGTCTCGGTCCCTCCCTCCAGTGCCGCGATGAGTTCCTTCGCCGCCGCGTTGTCCTCGTCCAGGAACTGGATCTCCCGCAGGATCCGGAGCGCGTGCTCGCGGTGGACCGGCGCCAGGATCCGGGCCGACTCCAACATCACGCGGATGCCGGCCGCCAGATTCTCCTCGTTGAGGTAGATCGCCGCCAGCCGTTCCCGCAGCAGCACCGAGCGGGGGAACTGCGCGATCGCCCCGGTCAGGTGCCCGATCGCCCGATCCTTGAGGCCGAACTTGACGAAGATGTCCGCCTCGGCCGCGATCTTCTGAACGTCGCTCGCCTCCTCCGGCAGCGGCGGCAGGTCCCGGCCCTCGGCCCGTGCAGGGGGCCGGGGCAACTCGGCCGGCACCGGCGTTGCCTCGCCGGTCTGCGGTGTCCCGGCCGCCGTCTCCTCCGGCGGCATCTGGACCTCCGCGGAGTGGACCTCCTCGAGGTCCTCCGGCGCCATCGCCTCGACCGATTCCCCGTCCTCGACCGGCTCCGCCAGTTCGATCGGCCCCGGCGCTGCAGGCCGACCCGCCGCACGCCCTGGCGGGGGCGGCAGCCGCCGCGGTGGAGAACCGGGGGCGCGCCGCGGCGCCGACGCCGGGGGTGACCCGAGCGCTTCGCGGGCCTCGAGGTTGTCGGGATCCATCTCCAGGATCTTGCGCCAGACGTCCGCCGCCGCCGCCCGGTCCCCGCGATCCGAGAACACCCGCGCCATCTGGTGCAGGACCACGACCGCTTTCTGCACGTCCCCCGTACTGCCGAAGTGACTGGCCAGCAGGCGCAGGGTGTCGACGTCGTTGGGGTCCTTCTTGTGGCAGTACTGGAGCAGCTTCATCGCCTGCGGCACGTTCTGCCGGCGCAGGTGGAACAGCGACAGCTCCCGGCAGAGGGCCAGATTGTCGGGCTGGTAGTAGAGCAGCCGCTCGGCCGCCCGCTGGAACAGGTCGTCCCGTCCCTGGGCCCGCAACGTCGGCAGCGCGTCCTCGAACGCCTTGACCGCCGCGTCGTTGCGCCCCGCCTTGAGGTACAGTTCCGCGAGTTGCAGGCGGGCCTGGTAGTTGTCCGGACTGGCGGCGATCAGCTTCTCCAGGATCGCCGTCGCCTCCTCGAAACGACCCGCGCGCTGCAACAGCCCGACCGTGCGGGCGAAGATCTTGTTCGCCTCCTGCACCAGCCCCAGCTTGGTCAGGGTGTCCCCGAGGACGATGTGGACGGGGAGATTCGTCGGGTTGAGCTGCAGGATCTGATGATGCACGGCCACCGCGCGCTGGTAGAAGCCGCCGCGCAACAGCACGTCGGCCAGCCGCGTGTAGACCGCCTCGGCTTCCTGGTACGAGCCCTTCTTGCGGTACAGTTCGGCGACCTTCTGCAGCGTCCGCGTGTCGTTCGGATCCTCCTCGAGGATCGGACGCAACTCGGCGATCGCCTTCTCGATCTGCCCCTTGAGCACGAGGCGCTGGACGGTCTGATGCACCTTTTCGCGGTTCAGCGCCACCGCCGACCTCGCTCCGGTGCGGCCTGCACACCGGCGGTGCGTATTGTACACCGCCTGGGCGCGGCGAAGCCAATCGCCGGCACCGCTTCCCGCCGCCCGTTCGCGGACGGCCGGACCAGCTCCACTACAGGTTCTCCCGCAGTCGCGGGGCCGCGCGGCGGAGGAGGAACCGCGCCTTGCCGACGCTGGCGGTCGGCCGCAAAGCCAGGGCCACGAAGTACTCGTCGCTGAGGACGCGCACCAGCGTCGTCAGGGCGGCGCCGCGGATCATCAACTCCTCCGGAGCGCCCGCCTCGATCTG
The DNA here is from genome assembly GCA_012797735.1 of Myxococcales bacterium. Lineage (GTDB taxonomy): Bacteria > Myxococcota_A > Polyangia > DRWM01 > JAAZOP01 > JAAZOP01. The sequence continues at coordinate 17,728 of JAAZOP010000453.1, read as the reverse complement.
CTGCGCCGCCTTCCGCACCTCCCGCAGCACGACCGACAGCTCCATCGCCATCGCCTCGACGTCCCCCCGCGAAGGATCCGCCACCACCTGGTCGACCGTCAGTCCGTCCGCCCCCATCAACACCGCCCCGATCGACCCGTCGGCCCCGGAAACGATCTCGGTCAACAGTTCACGGAACATCCCGCTCTCCCTTCGGCGGGATGAAAGCACGCGCCCTGCCGGAGGGTCAAGGAGGCGCTACCCGCCGTCCGGTGGACGGACCAGGACATCGTCCCAGGTTGTCCTTGACTTGCCGGCAACGGCACCCTGTAATTCCTCTCCGCGAGCGCGACCCGTTCGGGTTCGTCTCGCGAAGGAGAGGACTCGGCGGATGGCCCACGATGCCCGCAAAGGTGCCGCCCCCCCACCGCCGCCGGCGAGCCGCGCGCGCGCGCCCGGCTCCGGCGACGAGCGGTTGGGCGAGTTGCTGTTGCGCGAGCGCATGATCTCGCTCGAGCAGCTCAAGCAGGCCCAGGACGAACAGCGCCGCACCGGAACCAACCTGGGCTTCACCCTCGCGCGCCTCGGCTACGTCTCCGACGAGGACATCAGCAAGTTCCTCGCCCAGCAGTACAACATCCCCGCCGTCAACCTCTCCGACTACGAGATCGACCCCGAGATCATCGCGCTCATCCCCAAGGAGGTCGCCCAGCGCCACAAGGTCGTCCCCGTGCAGCGCGCCGGCAGCTCCCTGATCGTCGCGATGGCCGACCCGACGAACCTCCACGCCATCGACGACATCAAGTTCCTGACCGCCTACAACGTCGAGCCGGTCGTCGCCTCCGAGGCGGCGATCCAGGCCGCGATCGACAAGTACTACGAGAAGGGCATCTCCTACACCGAAGCCCTCGAGGAGATGGACTTCGGCGACATCGAGGTCCGCGAGGACGAGGACGGCGACGTCAACGTCCTGGAGCTCGAGAAGCTCTCCGAGGACGCCCCCGTCGTCCGCCTCGTCAACCTGTTGCTGATCAACGCCATCCGCAAGGGCGCCTCCGACATCCACGTCGAGCCTTACGAAAAGTTCCTCCGCGTGCGCTATCGCATCGACGGCGTGCTGATCGAGGAGATGCAGCCGCCGAAGAAGATGCAGAACGCGATCTGCAGCCGTCTCAAGATCATGAGCCAGCTGGACATCGCCGAGCGGCGCCTGCCCCAGGACGGCCGGATCAAGCTGCGCGTGGGCAAGGACAAGGAGATGGACTTCCGCGTCTCCGTCCTCCCCACCCTGTTCGGCGAGAAGGTCGTCCTCCGGCTCCTCGACAAGTCCTCGCTCCAACTCGACATGACCAAGCTCGGCTTCGAGCCCGAGGCCCTGGAGCACTTCCGCAAGGCGATCTACATGCCCTACGGCATGTGCCTCGTCACGGGCCCCACCGGTTCCGGGAAGACCACCACGCTCTACTCCGCGCTCTCCGAGCTCAACCGCCCGGGCGTGAACATCAGCACGGCCGAGGACCCCGTCGAGTACAACCTGCCCGGGATCAACCAGGTGCAGATGCACGACGAGATCGGCCTCAACTTCGCCGCCGCCCTCCGCTCGTTCCTCCGCCAGGACCCCGACATCATCATGGTCGGCGAGATCCGCGACTTCGAGACGGCCGAGATCGGCATCAAGTCCGCCCTCACCGGACACATGGTGCTCTCGACGCTCCACACCAACGACGCCCCGTCCACGATCAGCCGCCTCCTCAACATGGGCATCGAGCCGTTCCTCGTCACCGCGTCGATCAACCTCATCCTCGCCCAGCGCCTGGTGCGCAAGAACTGCCCCGCCTGCGTGGCCGAGGACCCCCAGCCCGCCAAGGCCCTGCTCGACGCGGGTTTCACCGAGGACGAACTCGACCAGGTCAAGCTCCGCCGCGGCCGGGGCTGTCGCGAGTGCAGCAACACCGGCTATCGCGGCCGCATCGCCATCTACGAGGTGATGCCGTTCAGCGAGGAGCTCAAGGAACTCGTGCTCCAGGGTTCTTCCACCGCCGAGCTCAAGGCCCAGGCCGTCCGCGGCGGCATGAACACGCTGCGCCGCGCCGGCCTCAACAAGGTCAAGGAGGGCCTCACCTCCCTGGAGGAGGTCCTCCGCGTCACCGCGATGGACTAGGAACGAGGTCAGCGTGTCTGCCAACGCACCACCGCCCGCCGCCGGCGACGCTCCGGGGCCCCAGGTCAACCTGCACCAGCTTCTCCGCACGATGGTCCAGAAGGGCGCCAGCGACCTGCACATCACCACCGGCACGCCCCCCCAGCTCCGCATCGATGGATCGCTCATCCCCCTCAAGCTGCCCAACCTGATGCCCGCCGACACCAAGCAGCTCTGCTACTCGATCCTGACCGAGGAGCAGAAGGTCGCCTTCGAGACGAACAACGAGCTGGACCTGTCCTTCGGCGTCCGCAACCTCGCCCGCTTCCGCGCCAACATCTTCCGCCAGCGCGGCGCCGTCGCCGGCGCCTTCCGCACGATCCCGTTCCGCATCCCCTCCTGGGAGGAGCTCGGCCTGCCCCCGGTCGTCGCCGAGATGGCCACCCGGCCCCGCGGCCTCGTGCTGATCACGGGCCCCACCGGCTGCGGCAAGTCCACCACCCTCGCCTCGTTGATCGACAAGATCAACAACGAGCGGCGGTTGCACGTGATCACGATCGAGGATCCGATCGAGTACCTGCATTCGAACAAGAACTGCATCATCAACCAGCGCGAGGTCGGCACGGACACCCACTCGTTTTCCGCCGCCCTCAAGTACGTCCTGCGCCAGGACCCCGACGTGGTTCTCGTCGGCGAGATGCGCGACCTCGAGACGATCGCCGCCGCCCTCACCATCTCCGAGACCGGTCACCTCGTCTTCGCCACGCTGCACACCAACTCCTGCGTCCAGAGCATCAACCGCATGATCGACGTCTTCCCGGAGCACCAGCAGGCCCAGGTCCGGGCCCAGATCTCGTTCGTTCTGGAGGGCGTGGTCACGCAGCAGCTCCTGCCCCGCGCCGACGGGCCCGGCCGCGTTCTCGCCTGCGAGGTGATGGTGCCGAATCCCGCGATCCGCAACCTGATCCGCGAGGACAAGATCCACCAACTCTACACGCAGATGCAGGTCGGCCAGGAGAAGCACGGCATGATGACGCTGAACCAGTGCCTGTTCAACCTGGCCCAGCGCCGCCTGATCACCGTCGAGGAGGCCTTCGCCCGGGCCGGCGACCCCGAGGAACTCAGGACCATGTTCCAGAATGCCCAGGCCCAGGGCGGCCGTCCCCTGCCTGCCTCGGCACGCCGCCCCCCCGCGTGACTCCGGCGCCGCCCCTTCTTTGACTTGGAATCCGGCCGCCTTCTATACTGCGGGACGCGATGGCGAGCTGGTCGTACCAGGCCCGGGCCCGCAGTGGCGAGATCCGGAAAGGCACGGTGGAGGCACCCAGCCAGGAGGCGGCGCTGGCCAAGGTCCGCGCGATGCAGCTCACGCCGATCCGCGTCTCGCGGGCGCTGCGCTTCGCCGACATCACCATCGGCTCCCCCGTCCAGCTCAAGGACCTGGTCCTGTTCACCCGCCAGTTCGCCACGATGATCGATGCCGGCTTGCCGCTCGTCAACTGCCTGGAGATCCTGGGCACCCAGACCGAGAACAAGCGCTTCGGCAAGATCATCCTCGCCGTCAAGGAAAGCGTCGAAGGCGGCATGAACCTGTCCGACGCGATGGCCCAGCACCCCAAGGTCTTCGACGAGCTGTTCACGAACCTGGTCGCGGCCGGCGAGGCCGGCGGCATCCTCGACACCGTCCTCAACCGCCAGGCCGTCTACTTGGAGAAGGCCGCGAAGCTGCGCCGCCAGCTCAAGGGCGCCCTGACCTATCCGATCGTGGTCATCTGCATCGGCATCGGCGCGATGGCCGCCATGCTGCTCAAGGTGATCCCGACCTTCGAGAAGCTCTTTGCCGACTTCGGCGCGGAAGGCGAGTTGCCCGGCCCGACCGCCGCGGTGATCAAGATGAGCCGCGGGTTCACCACCTGGGCCCCGATTCTGTTCGGCGGGCTCGCCGTCCTGATCGTCGCCTTCGTCTGGTTCTATCGCACGCCGCGCGGCAAGGAGGTCATGCACCGCTTCCTCCTCATCACCCCCGTCTTCGGACCGGTCGTCCGCAAGGTCGCCGTCGCCCGTTTCACCCGCACCCTCGGCACCCTCCTCTCCTCCGGCGTCCCCATCCTCGACTCGCTCGACATCACCGCCCGCACCGCGGGCAACGTGGTGGTGGAGAAATCGATCCGCTACGCGCGCGAGCGCATTTCCGAAGGCAAGACGATGGCCGAACCGCTCGCGCAGTCCAAGGTCTTCCCCGGCATGGTCGTCCAGATGATCGCCGTCGGCGAACAGACCGGCGCCCTGGACCAGATGTGTTCCAAGATCGCCGACTTCTACGAGGAGGAAGTCGACGTCGCCGTCGCCGCCCTCACCTCGCTCCTCGAACCGCTGCTGATGATCTTCGTCGGCGGCGGCGTCGGCTGGATGCTGATCGCGATGTACCTCCCGATCTTCAGCATCGCCGGCAAGGTCAAGGCCGAGTAGGCGGGTTCCGGCGCCCATGCCCGCCCGGCGCCACAACCCGTTCCGCGAGGATCTTTCCCGCAAGCTGCTCTGGCTGCTGGTGTTCCGCTGCGGCACCGCGCTGCTCCTCCTCGCCGGGAGCGCCCTGGCTCTCTTCCGCGTGGACGCCGCCCCCGACGCCCCGCCCGCCCGCCTGCTTCTCGGCGCCGCCGGCGCGATGCTCGTCCTCGGCTCCGCCTCGGTCCTCGTCCTGCGCTGGGTCCGGGACTGGGTCCGTTTCACCTGGATTCAGCTCGCCCTCGACGTCGTCCTGTGGACCGTCGTGGTCTACGGCACCGGCGGTCCCGCCTCCTATTTCGTCTACCTGCTCGACCTCGTCGTCCTGCTCGGCGCCGTCTACCTCGGCGTCCCCGGCGCCGTCGCGCTCGGTCTCGCCGCCTGCACCCTCTACGGCACCCTCGCCGCGGGACTCGCCTTCGGCTGGCTGCCCTGGCCTGCGGGCTACGTGCCCGCCTCTGCCGAGCAAGCCGCCGGCCTGCTGTCCTGGCGGCAACTCGCTCCCGACGCGCTCTCGATCGCCGGCGTCGCGCTGCTCGGCGGATTCCTCGCCCACCGGGCCCAGCAGATCACCGGCGATGCCCGCGCCGCGGAGCGCGCCACGGCCCATCTCGCCGCCAACCTCCGCGCGATCCGCGCCGAACTCGACCAGGCGCAGCGCCTCTCCGACCTCGGGCGCCTCGCCGCCGGTCTCGCCCACGAGATCCGCAATCCGCTGGGTGCCATCCGCGGCGCGATCGAACTGCTCCCCGTCCCGGAGGGCGACCCCGAGGCCGACCGGATGCGACAGGTCGTGCTGCGCGAGGTCGACCGCATCAACGAGCTCGTCACCCAGATGCTCACCCTCGCCCGCCCGCAGGCCCCCCGGCGCTCGTCCGTCCGCCTCCGGGGGCTCCTGCACGACGTCGCGCGGCTGGCCGGCGAGGACCGGCGCCTGGGCCGCGTGACGCTCGCCGTCGAGGTGCCCGAGGAGCTGACGGTGAGCGCCGACCCCGGCCAGTTGCGACAGGTGCTCTGGAACCTGATCAAGAACGCCGCCCAGGCCGCGCCGCAGGCGGCCGTCCGGATCCGCGCCGCGCCGGCCGAGGGCGGTGTCGAGCTGCATGTGGACGACGCCGGACCGGGGGTGCCCGAGGAGGACCGCGAGCGCATTTTCGAGCTGTTCTTTTCCACGCGGCCGTACGGCGTCGGCGTCGGGCTCGCCACCTGCCGTCAGATCGTCCTGGCCCACGAGGGGCGCATCTGGGTCGAACCTTCCGACCTGGGCGGCGCCTCGTTCCGCGTCTTCCTCCCCGGCTGACTCGGCCTCCCCGACACCGGCGGCGCGAATCCGTTCACCCGGGGGGGACCGCCCGGCCGCACATCGGCCGGAATTCGGCGGCTTCCCAGGCGCGGCCTCTGCGTCCCCCCCGAACCCCCGCGCCTCGGCTCGGGCGCGGCCCTCGCCGACGCGCCACTCGTTCTCTGGCCAGCCGTGGTCAAGGCCGTGAACGGGTACGGCGGCGCGACCCGGGCGACCGTGGCTTCCGCCTTGCGCCGGCCGCGCATCCGGGGTATTCGTCGCGCCCCGGAGGAACGATGCGCTACAGCAGGACCCTCATCCCGACGGTCAAGGAAGTCCCCGCCGACGCCACGATGGCCAGCCATCAGCTGCTGCTGCGGGGGGGATTCATCCGCCGCGTCGCGGCCGGCATCTACGAGTACCTGCCCCTGGGCTGGCGCGTGCTGCGGCGCGTCACCGAGGTGGTCCGCGAGGAGATGGACCGCGCCGGCGCCCTCGAGATCCTCATGCCGGCCGTGCTGCCGGCCGAACTGTGGAAGGAGACGGGTCGCTGGGATGCCTTCGGACCCCAGCTGTTGCGGCTCAAGGACCGCAAGGGAGCCGACTACTGCGTCGGACCGACCCACGAGGAGGTCGTCACCGACATCGCCCGCCGCGAGATCCGCTCGTACCGCGACCTCCCCCGGAACCTCTACCAGATCCAGACCAAGTTCCGCGACGAGCCGCGCCCGCGCGCCGGCCTGATCCGCTGCCGCGAGTTCGTGATGAAGGACGCCTATTCCTTCGACGCGGACGCCGAGAAGGCCGGGGTGTCCTACCGCACGATGGTCCAGACCTACGCCCGGATCCTCTCCCGCCTCGGCTTCGACTACCGGGCCGTCGAGGCCGACACCGGCGCGATGGGCGGCAGTTCGAGCCACGAGTTCCAGATCCTGTGCGACGCCGGCGAGGATGCCATCGTCGCCTGCAGCGCCTGCCACTACGCCGCCAACGTCGAGGCCGCCGCGGGGCAGCGCGTGGACGAGCACCCGCCGATCCCGCGATCCTCCGTTCCACCGCCGGTCGTGGTGGACACCCCAGGGCGGCACACGATCGAGGAAGTTTCGACCTTCCTCCAAGTGCGTCCGGCCGACCTGATCAAGACGTTGATCTACGTCTGGGAGGACCGGAGCGTCGCGGTCCTCGTCCGCGGCGACGACGACGTCAACGAGGTCAAGCTGGCCAAGGCGGTCGGCGCCCGGGAGGTGTTCCTGGCCAACGACGCCGAGGTCCGCCGCGTCACCGGCGCTCCGGTCGGCTTCGCCGGTCCGGTCGGCCTCTCGTGCCGCATCCTCGCCGACCGCCACGTCGGGGACGTCCGCGACGGCGTGACGGGCGCCAACGAGGCGGACAGGCACCTGCTGCACGTCCTGCCCGGCCGCGACTTCCAGGCCGAGTACCTCGACTTGCGCCAGGTCCGCGCCGGCGACGCCTGCCCGCGTTGCGGCAAGCCCCTCCGTCGTTTCTTCGGCATCGAGGCCGGACACACGTTCGTCCTCGGCACGCACTATTCCGACAAGATGAAGGCGACCTACCTCGGCGAGGACGGCCAGAGCCGGCCGCTGGTCATGGGGTGCTACGGCATCGGCATCTCCCGCCTCGTCGCCGCCGCCGTGGAGCAGCACCACGACGACAAGGGGATCCTCTGGCCCGTCCCGATCGCCCCCTACCAGGTCACCCTGCTCGCCCTGGGCAACGATCCCGCCGTCGGCGTCCGCGCCGACGAGGTCTACCGGGGGCTCGAGGCGGGAGGGATCGAGGTGCTCTACGACGACCGGGAGGAGCGTCCGGGCGTCAAGTTCATGGACGCCGACCTGCTGGGCATCCCGCTGCGCGTCGTCGTCGGGAAGAAGGGCAACGCCGAGGGCTGGGCCGAGGTGCGCCGGCGGGGCGAGGCCACCGACGAGAAGGTGCCTTTCGACCGTCTCGAAGCCCACCTGCGGCGCCAGATCGCGGCAGCGCAGGCCGTCTGCACCGCCGCCGCCGACGAGGCCGAGCGCACGATCGTCCGGCAGCTCGGCCTGTGAGATCCCGATGCGGCTCGGTGCCCACCAATCGATCGCCGGCGGCTTCCAGACCGCCGTCCGCCTCGCCGAGGAGGACGGGTGCGAGGCGCTCCAGGTCTTCACCAAGGTGGCCAACCAGTGGAAGGAGCCCACCGTCTCGCCCGCCCAGGCCGCCCCGTTCCGCGCCGGCGTCGAGCGGCTCGGGCTGCAGCCGGTTCTCAGCCACGTGAGCTACCTCGTCAACCTCTGCTCCGAGGATCCCGCGATCCGCGAACGCTCGGTCGATTCGCTCGCCCGCGAGCTCCGGCGCTGCGAGGTCCTCGGCATCCCGTACGTCGTCCTGCACCCCGGCGCCCACAAGGGCCAGGGGCCGGCGACCGGGATCGCCCAGGTCGCCGCCGGCCTCGATGCCGCCTTCGCCCGGGCCGACGCCGGCGGCCGCGTCGGGGCCCGCGTCCTGCTCGAGACCACCGCCGGCCAGGGCACGGCGCTCGGGCGCACCTTCGAGGAACTCGCGGCGATCCTCGCCGCCGCCCGGTGCGCGCGGCGCCTCGCCGTCTGCTTCGACACCTGCCACGCGCTCGCCGCCGGCTACGACTGGACCACCGCCAAGGGCTACGCCGAGGTCTTCCGCGCCCTCGACGCCGCCCTCGGCCTCGACCGCCTCCTCGCCTTCCACCTCAACGACTCGAAGAAGGGCGTCGCCTCCCGCGTCGACCGCCACGCCTGGATCGGGGACGGCGTCATCGGTCTCGAGCCGTTCCGCCGGCTGGTGCGCGACCGGCGCTTCGCCCGGACCCCCGGCGTCCTCGAGATCCCCCCCGCGGGCGAGGACCGCGGGTACCGGGAGAACCTGGCCCGGCTGCGCGCCCTCGCCTGAGCCTGACTTCTCGGGGACCTGCGTCAACCCGACCGGTCCCGCTCCGTGCGGCGAGAACCCGTGCACCTCGGCGATCACCTACGGCTACAACCAGTGCATCAACGACCAGGCGGTCTACACCTTCTGCGTCTCCCGCCGCACCGGCTTCTCGGTGACCTGCGAGTCGTACTCGATCCAGGTTTCCAACGGCTACTACTGACGCCGCCCGTCGCCGGAAGCCGCCGCCCCGCACGACCCGCTGGACTCCGCCGCCGCGCCCGTGTCTAATCATGCGGTCCCCCCGGCGCGTTGCGCCGGAACGGGGTCCTGGGGAACCGAGGCCCGATGGCGACGGCGGCGCGCAACGTGGCGGTCCTGATCAACGGCAACGCCCGCGGCGTGACCGACCGCGTGATCCGCCTCGTCAGTTCGGTCGTGCCCCCCGAACACCTCTACATCTCCCGGTCCCTCGTCGAAGGCCGTTCCCTGATCCGGCGCATTCTCCAGGCCGGCTACGATGCCGTCCTCACGGGCGGCGGCGACGGCACCTTCGTCCAGTTCGTCTCGCAGATCCGCGACGCGGTCCGCTCCGCCGACCTCGGCCGCGACAAGATGCCCGCCGTCGGCGTCTTCAAGCTCGGCACCGGCAACGCCCTCGCCGGACTGCTCGGCTGCAACGAACCGACCGAGGAAGGGCTCACCGCCGACTTCTGGAAGGCCCGCTACACCGCGCTCACCCGCGCGATGCGCTTCGTCGAGGTCGAGGGACGGGTCGCGCCCTTCGCCGGCGTCGGGCTCGACGCACGCATCCTCAACGACTTCATCACCGTCAAGGACCGCGCCCGCGGTACCCCGTTCGAACCGTACCTCTCCGGCGGCGGAGGCTACTTCACCGCCATCGCCGGCCTGACGATTCCGAAGCTCGCCCTGGCCCGCCTGCCCGAGGTCACGATCGTGAACGAGGGGGCGCCGGCCTGGCGCGTCGGCCCCGACGGCCGCCGCGTCGGTCCCCTGATCCTCCGCGGCGAGACGCTCTACCAGGGCCCGGTCCAGATCGCCTCCGTCTCCCGCCTCGACGGCTTCGGCTACCACTTCCGCCTCTTCCCCTTCGCCTACGTCCGCGACGACCGCCTCCACCTCCGGGTCGCCGCCTCCAGCGTCCCCGAGATCCTTTCCCGGCTCTACTGGATCTGGCGCGGCGAGTATTTTTCCGACACGATTCACGACTTCCTCGTCGAGCGCATCGCGATGCGGGCGGAACGGCCCCTGCCGTTCCAGATCGGCGGCGACGGCGAGGGGCACCGGTCGTTCATCCGCTACGAGCTCTGCGACGAACCGCTCGAGCTGCTCGACTTCCGCACCGCACCCGCCACGCTCCCCGTCGGCCCGACGGCCGCGCGATCCGGCGGAGACGGCGGTGGAGACGCCGGCAACGGCGGCGACCGCGACCGGCCGCGGACTTCCTCCGGCCGGTCGTCCCGTCCACCCGGCCGGCCCCGTTCCATGCGTCCCGCCCGCGCCTGACGTCGCGCCGGGACCCGGTCCCGTCCGCGGCGGCGCCGCTCCGCCGCGCCCCGCTCGGAGCCTTCGTCGGATCCCCCTTGAACCGGCCGTCGTTCCATGTTTACCGTCGGGCCGGTCGCCGCCCCGCAGCCGCCGCGCGACCGGAGGAGGGATCGATGAGCATGAAGATCGAGGTCCAGCCGCTCCCCGAGAGCGCCAGGAAGCCGAAGCCCACCGACGAGAAGGCGCTCGGGTTCGGCAAGCACTTCTCCGACCGCATGTTCATCATGGAGTACGAGAGCGGCCAGTGGCGGAATCCCCGCATCCAGCCCTACGCCCCGCTCACGTTGTCCCCGGCCGCGATGTGCCTCCACTACGCCCAGGAGATCTTCGAGGGGATGAAGGCGTACTGGACGGCGGACGGCCGGGTGACGCTGTTCCGCCCCCAGATGAACATCGCCCGCATGAACCGCTCGGCCGAACTGCTCCAGATGCCCCAGGTCGATCCCGACCTGTTTCTCGAGGCGCTCCAGCAGCTCGTGCGTCTCGAGCGCGACTGGATTCCCAGGACCGAAGGCTGCTCGCTGTACATCCGGCCGACGATGATCGCCACCGACCCGTTCCTCGGCGTCCGCCCCAGCGAGACCTACATCTTCTACATCATCGTCGGACCCGTCGGCGCCTACTACCCCCGCGGATTCGTGCCGGTCTCGATCATGGTGTCGGAGAAGTACGTCCGCGCCGTCCGCGGCGGCATCGGCTCCTGCAAGGCCGCCGCCAACTACGCCGCCAGTCTCGCCGGGCAGGTCGAGGCCAAGAAGGCCGGCTTCGACCAGGTCCTCTGGCTCGACGGCGTCCACAGGAAGTACGTCGAGGAAGTCGGCACGATGAACATGCTGTTCGTCCTCGATGACACCGTCGTCACCGCCCCGCTCGACGGCGGCACGATCCTTCCCGGCGTCACCCGCGACTCCGTTCTCAAGCTGCTCCGGGACGTCTACAAGGTGAAGGTCGAGGAGCGCCCGCTGCCGATCGACGAGGTGATCGACGGCGCGAAGACCGGGCGGCTCAAGGAGGCCTTCGGCTCCGGCACCGCCGCCATCATCACGGCGGTGAGCGAGATCGGCTACCGCGGCCAGCGCCACAAGGTCGGCGACGGCGGCGTCGGCCGGCTGACCCAACGCCTCTACGACGACCTCGTCGGCATCCAGTACGGCAAGAAGCCCGACCCCTTCGAATGGGTCGTCCGGGTCTATCCGGAGTAGCGCCTCCTCTACCCCTCCCGGGTCCCGCTGAATAGCTTCCGTCCGCCCCCGTCCAAGCCGCCGCACGGAACCCGGTCCGCCTTGCATACGCCGGCGGGCCGTGCCTATCGTGGTTTGCCACGACGCCCGGGGCATCGGGGCCCCGGTCGCGTTGGCAGCACGCGATGGGCGAAGGAGAGGCGACGATGAGGGACGCAATGCACTCTCGCAGGGCGTGGTGTGTCGGCCTGACCCTGGCCGCGCTCGCCGCCGCCGGCTGCCCGCAGGGCCCGACCGGCGCCGGCCTGGGGCCTCGGGTCCCCGAATGGGAGCGTCCGAGCACCGCGGGCGGCGCGGGGCCCCTGGCGGTCACCTTCGGCTCCCCCCAGGGCCAGACCTGGACCCCGACCGAGATTGCCGTCGGCTTCTCCAAGCCGATGGTCTCGCTCGACCGCGCCGGCACGGCCGACACCACCCGGCGGTTCGAGATCGAGCCCGCGATCGAGGGCGAGTACCGCTGGCTCGGCTCCCAGGTCCTCACCTTCGTCCCCGCCCGACCGCTGCCGCTCTCCTCCTCCTTCACCGTCACCGTGCCCGCCGGCGTCCAGGCTCTCGACGGCAGCGCGCTGGCCGAGGCGTACTCGTTCTCGTTCGAGACGCCGCGCGTCCGCGTCGCCCGCAGCGACCCCTGGAGCGGGACACGGTGGCGCAAGCCACAATCCCCGGTCGACCTGTGGTTCAACCAGCCGGTCGAACCCGCGGAGCTGGAGCGGCGCGCGTGGTTCGCCGCGACGACGCCCGACGGGGCCACCGTCGAGGTGCGCGGCCGGGCCGTGGTGGGTCGCGAGCGCGGCCGGGCCGAGCCCGAGCCCGGCGTCGAGCCTCCCGCCGACGAGGGCGAACTGGAGCCGCGGCACCTGGTCCTCACGCCCGTCGAACCGCTGCCCCACGGCGCCGACGTGACCCTCACCGTCTCGGCCGAACTCCGGGGCGCGCAGGGCAACCTGCCGATGGGTGAACCCTACCAGCTCGACTACTCGATCTACGGGGATTTCTTCCTCCAGGAGATCGATTGTTCCGTTTCCAGCTACGGCGGCTGCTCCCCCGCCGGCGGCTTCCATCTCGAATTCAGCAACCCCGTGAAGTGGGGCGACGTGGTCCGGCACCTGCGGATCGCCCCCGAGGTCCGTCTTCCGGACGACCCGGAGTGGGCCGACGACGGGCAACGTGCCAACGTCTACGTCGCCGCGCGGCTGCAGCCCGAGACGACCTACAAGGTTTCGATCGAACCCGGCCTGAAGGATGTTTTCGGCCAGACGCTCGGCGGGACGCGCGAGCAGGAGTTCCGCACCGGCTCCTATCCCCCGCTGGCCCGCCTCGACTTCGACGGCGGCGTTCTCGAGGCCGAGGGCCCGCACCGCGTCGCCGCGCGGTTCCGCAACGTCGAGTCGGCCACGCTCCGCCTCCGCCAAGTCACCCTCGAGGAGTACCTCGAGTCCCGCGAGCGGGACTACGGTTACGGCGGTGGCCGCTCGTCCTGGTTCAAGGACGACCGGGCCGGCGGCATCGTCCGATCGACGATCCGGCCCGGCGCGCCTCCCAACCAGGAGAAGGTGGTCCCGATCCAGCTCGACGCCGCCTTCCGCGGCGCCCGGCGCGGCATCGTGGCGATCGATCTGCGCCGGCCCCGCGTGACCGGCGACTACAGCGAACCGATCGATACCGCCCTCGTCCGCGTCACCGACCTCGGTCTCACCGTCAAGGAGTCGCCCCGCGGCATCCTCGTCTGGGTCACCTCGCTCCGGTCGGGCCGTCCCGTGAGCGGCGCCCGCGTCCGCATCTTCCGCGGCAAGAACGAGTTGTGGTCGGCCACCACCGCGGCCGACGGCCTGGTCCTCGCCCCGGAATCGGTGATCCCCGACCGCCAAGGCTACTACCGGTCCTTCCTGACCGTCGTTGCCGACAGGGGTGACGACTTGAACTTCGTGGACACCAACCGCTACGGGTCGCTCGACCCGTGGGCCTTCGGCCAGCCCTTCGACCCGACGCGCGACCACCTGCGCCTCGTCGGCACCGTGTTCGCCGACCGCGGCATCTATCGGCCCGGCGACACCGTCCATCTCAAGGGGATCGCCCGCGACCTGACCGACGACGGCATGTCCACCCCCGCGGACCAACCGGTCGAGATCAAGGTCTGGGACGGCCGCGGCGAAGAGCTGACCCTCCCCGCCGGCACCGACCTGCGCACCAGCCCCTTCGGCTCCTTCGACTTCGACCTGACCCTGCCCCCCGACGCCCCCCTCGGCTGGTACCAGGTCCAGACGCAGATCGGGGCATCGCGGGGCCCGGACGAGGGTTCCCCGACGCTCTACGGGTCGTTCCGCGTGGCCGAGTACAAGGCCCCGACGTTCGCCGTGCAGACGACCACCGAGCGCGACGAGTACGTGCGCGGCGAGACGCTGGCGTTCGAGGTCCGCGGGGAGTACCTGTTCGGCGCCCCGATGGCCGCCGCCGAGGCCCGCTGGTGGGTCACCCGCGCCGCGGGCGCGTTCGCGCCCCGCAACGAGGAGTGGGCCGAGTACTGGTACGGCGAGGAGGAGCCGTGGTGGGAGGAGGCCGCGGCCGAACCCGACTCCGGCTCCCTCGGCGAACAGAGCGGTCGCCTCGACGCCGCCGGCTCGCTGGCCGGCCGCGTACCGCTCGAACTTCCCTCGATGCGCGGCCCGGCGCGCGTCACGGTCGAGGGCGAGGTCACCGACCTCGACCGTTCCACCGTCGCCGCCCGCCGCACCGTCACTGTCCACCCCGCCGCGTTCTACCTCGGCGCCCGCCGCGCCGGCGAAGGTCTGCTGACCGCCGGCCAGGACCTCGAGGTCGACGTGATCGCGCTGACCCCCGACGAGCAACTGCGGGCCGGCGTCGCCGTTCGCGGCCGGCTGTACCGCCGCGAATGGCACACGGTCCGCCAGGAGGGGCTCGGCGGGCACTACGACTACGTCACGCGTCCCGAGGACCGCGAGGTCGGCGCCTGCGACCTCACCACCGGCGCCGCCCCCGTCCGCTGCCGCGTGACGGTGCCCAAGCCGGGCGACTACGTGCTCCAGCTCGAGGCGACCGACGAGCGCGGCAACCCGGCCCGCACGACCTACGAAACCTGGGCCGCGGGTGCCGGCGCCGCCGGGTGGTACCGCGGCGAGAACCACCGCATGGAGCTCAAGGCCGACAAGGCCGAGTACCGCCCGGGCGACACGGCCAAGGTGCTCGTCCAGTCGCCGTTCCCCGAGGCCGAGGCGTTGCTGACCGTGGAACGCGAGGGGCTGCTCGTGCGCCGCAGCTTCCACGTCACCGGCGGCGCGCCCGTGGTCGAGGTGCCGATCCTCGAGACGTACCGTCCGAACGTCTACCTCTCCGTCCTGCTCGTGCGCGGCCGCGTCCGCGAGGAACCTGGCGCGCAGGGCGACGACCCCGGGAAGCCCGCCTTCGCGATGGGCCTGATCCCGCTCGCCGTCGAGACCGCCAGCCGCAAGCTCGACGTCGTCGTCACCCCGGACCGCCCCGAGACCGCCCCCGGCGGCGAGGTGCGCCTCGACGTCGCCGTCCGCGACGCCGGCGGGGCTGGCATGCCGGCCGAGGTGACGGTGTACGCGGTCGACGAGGCGGTCCTGCAGCTGACCGGCTACGAACCCCCCGACCTGCTGAGCACCTTCTGGGGCCGCCGCGCCGTCTCCGTCAGCACCCTCGAAGGACGCGAGGAGCTGATCGACCGCCGCGCGTTCTCCGAGGACAAGGGCGAGGAAGGGGGCGGGGGCGGCGGACCGGGCGGCGGCACCCTGCGCACCGACTTCCGCACCGTCGCCTACTGGAACCCCGACGTCCTCACCGACGCCGATGGCAAGGCCAGCGTCACCTTCCGTCTTCCGGAGAATCTCACCACCTTCACGATCTTCGCCGTCGCCGCCACGCAGGGGGACCGTTTCGGCTTCGGCAAATCGGCCGTCCGCACGGTCAAGCCGCTGCTCCTGCGACCCGCCCTCCCCCGCTTCGCGCGGACCGACGACCGCTTCTCCGCCGGTGTCGTCGTCACCAACCGCGGCGGACCCGCCGGCGATGCCGTCGTCACCTGCGAGGTCGAAGGCCTGCGGCTCGTCGGCGAAGCCTCCCGCACCGTCCGCCTCGAGCCCGGACATTCCCGCGAGGTCCGCTTCGACTTCGCCACCGCCGGACCCGGCCAGGCCGTCTTCCGTTTCCGCGTCCGCCTGGGCGACCTCGAGGACGGCCTCGAGACGAAACGCGAGATCCAGCTGCCGATGATCCCCGAGACCGTCGCCACCTACGGCGAAACGCTCGCCAAGGCCGTCGAGGCGATCGGCCAGCTCGACCGTATCCGCTCCGACGTCGGCGGGCTCACCGTCGGCGTCTCCTCCTCCGCCCTGACCGGGCTCCAGCCGGCGATCGACCACCTTCTGTGGTACCCCTACGAGTGCACCGAGCAGCTCGCCTCGCGCATCGTGCCGCTGGTCGCCCTCCGCGAGTTGTGCGACGGCCTGGGCCTCGCCCTGCCGGGCGATTCCGAACGGATCGTCCGCACCACGATCGCCGAGATCGCGCATCGCCAGCGCTACGACGGCGGCTTCGGCTTCTGGCCCGATTCGCCGCGCTCCGACGCCTGGCTCACCGGTTGGGTCGTCTGGAGCCTCCGGCAGGCCGAGGCGCGCGGCTTCGACGTTTCCGGCAGTCTGCTCTCGCGGGCCCTGGACTTCCTCCACGACGCCCTGCGCCGGGCCGAGGCCAACCCCCAGGGTCCCGACT
This sequence comes from Myxococcales bacterium, assembly GCA_012797735.1. Lineage (GTDB taxonomy): Bacteria > Myxococcota_A > Polyangia > DRWM01 > JAAZOP01 > JAAZOP01. The sequence goes on along the minus strand of JAAZOP010000453.1, from coordinate 1,362 downwards.
GGATCGGCCCGACCACCCGCGCCTTCCTCGTCTTCGTCCTCGCCGACGCCGGCGACCCCGAACCCGGCTTCCAGGAAGCCCTGTTCGACGACTACGAGGCGCTCCCGCTGTTCGGCCGCGCGCTGCTCGCCCAGGCCTACGTCCGCTCCAGCGACGATTGCGCCGCCGGCGACTGCCCGCCCGTGATCGAACTCCGCCGCGACCTCGAGAACCACGCCTTCCAGACCGCCGAGGAGGCCCACTTCGAGGAGAACTGGGGCGACCTCTACCGCGTCTGGATGGGCTCCGACCAGATCACCAACTCGGTCGCCCTCGACACGCTCCTCACGCTGGATGTCGACCACCCGCTCGCCACCAAGCTCGTCCGCTGGCTCCTCGAGGAGCGGGACGGCGGCCGCTGGTCCACCACCCAGAGCTCTGCCTGGGCCCTCGTCGCCCTCGCGCACTTCTACCGCGTCCGCGAATCCGAGACCCCGGACTTCACGGCGACCCTCGATTTCGGTGGGGAACGACTGCTGTCCGAACGCTTCGAGGGCCGCCCGGACCGCGAACGCACCGCGGAGATCCCGATGTCGCGCCTGTTCGAGGGGCGCGGCGACCGGATCGAGATCGAGCGCCAGGGGACGGCCGGCCGCCTGTACTACTCGCTGGCCCTCCACTACGCGCGCAGCGACCTGCCGCGCGACGGCATCGACCGCGGCTTCTACCTGGAACGCAGCTACGAAGTGGTCGATCTGGCCGCGCTCCGCACCGGGGCCGGCGTTCCGCGGCCGGCGGCGTCGGTTCCGCGCGCCCGCGCCAGAGACCTCGTCCGCATCCAGCTCTCGATCGTCGTCCCCCAGGAGCGCTCGATGGTCGTCGTCGAGGATCCGCTGCCCGCCGGGCTGGAGTCGATCGATTTCGACCTGCGCACCACCTCCCTCGCGCTCCTCCGCGCCGCCTCCGGCTACGACCTGGGCGACAACGACCCGTACGGCGGCTACGGCATCGACACCGAATACGACGGCGACGGATCGTACGGGTACTACGGCGACCAGGACTGGAGCGACGAGTGGTGGTGGAGCCCGTTCTACCACCGCGAGGACCGCGACGACCGCCTGCTGCTGTTCGCCGACAACCTTCCGGCCGGGGTGCACCACTACGAGTACCTCGCGCGGGCCGTCACGCCGGGCACGTACGTCGTCGGGCCGCTGCGCGCCGAGGAGATGTACAACCCGGAGGTGTTCGGCCGCACCGGCGTGATCGAGTACGTCGTCGAGCCGCCCGCGGAGTGAGGCGGACGCCTCCGTGGACGCGACCGTTCGCCGGGGAGGACCGCCTGGCCGCGCGCCAGCACGACGGCGCTCCCGCGCCGCCCGGTTC